>JADFVY010000505.1 GCA_015222795.1 Pseudomonadota bacterium
AGTTTTCCGGGCCTTGCGCATAGGCTCCAACTAATAGATAAAATCGATGGAATAAGTTATATTAATGACAGCAAGGCAACGAACGCCGAAGCTGCAGCGCGGGCTCTGGCGAGCTACGACACTATCTACTGGATTGCCGGGGGACGCGCGAAGGAGGGTGGATTAACTGCTCTCGATCCTTATTTGTCGCACGTCCGGCGGGCCTTTTTGATAGGGGAGTCCGCGGACTACATGGCGGCGGAGCTGCGGGGCCGGGTCGATACAAAAAAATGCGGCGACCTTAAAACCGCGATAAAGGATGCCAGGCTTGCTGCCTTGCGCGACGGAATCGCCGGCGCGGTCATTCTTCTTTCGCCCGCTTGCGCCTCCTTCGATCAGTTCAAGGATTTTGAACTGAGGGGGATCGAGTTTCAGAAGCTTGTGGCGGAAACGCCCAGGGGGTCTCTACGTAGCCTTAAACGTGGAGATACATTCTGATGCCTGCTTTATCCCGAACCGATAATTCCATCGTCGGCCGCTGGTGGTGGACCGTCGATAAATGGACCCTTCTGGCCCTGTTCCTGCTGGCCGTCGCCGGCATGATAATGACCATGGCGGCAAGCCCGCCAATGGCCTATCGCCTGGGTCTGGACCCGCAACATTTCGTAGTCCGGCATGCGATACTGCTGCCGTTTGCGCTTATGGCCATGATCGCGATCTCGACCATGTCGCTGAAGGCGGTACGCCGCCTGGCGTTGGCGATGTTCGTCATCTCGCTGCTCCTGATGGTGTTGACCGTCACGACCGGCGAGGAGGTCAAGGGCGCCAGCCGCTGGATTTATATCTTCGGCTTTTCGATCCAGCCGTCGGAATTCGTGAAACCGGCATTCGCGGTGATGACGGCCTGGCTGCTGGCGCCGCGTTCCGCCAACGAGGAAATTCCCGGCGCCGCCATCTGCACGCTGATCTTCACCCTGATCATCGCCCTTTTGATGGCGCAGCCCGACATCGGTCAAGCCGGCGTTTTCACGGCGGTTTGGCTGTCGCAGTGGTTCCTGGCCGGTCTGTCCATAGCCTGGATTGGCGGTTCCGCCGTGTTGGGCGGACTAAGCCTGATGGCGGCTTATTTCGTGTTCCCGCATGTGGCGCTGCGCATCGACCGCTTCATGGACCCGAGCGCCACCAGCTACCAGATCGAACGCGCGACGCAGGCGTTCCTGGCCGGCGGCTATACCGGCGAAGGCCCCGGCGAAGGCATCATCAAGGCCAGCATTCCGGACGCCCATACCGACATGGTTATGGCGGTTGCGGGCGAGGAATACGGCCTGATCATGACCCTGGGAATCGTGGCCATCTTTGCGTTCATCGTGCTGCGCGGCTTTTCGCGGCTTTTCAAGGAGCACAATGCGTTCGTTACGCTGGCCGGTTTTGGACTGCTGGTGCAGTTCGGCCTGCAGGCGGCGATCAACATGGCTTCAACCCTTAACCTGATCCCGACCAAGGGCATGACACTTCCGTTCATGTCCTACGGGGGATCGTCGCTTCTGGCCATGTCGATCGGCATGGGCATGTTGCTGGCATTGACGAGGAGGCGCGTCGGAGAGGAAGAATGAGTGAGTGACGAGTAGAGTTGATGGACCCATTGTACTTGCAACTGGCGGAACCGGAGGACATGTCTTCCCGGCGCAAGCCCTTGCGCGCGTACTCATGGGGCGGGGCTATCGACTCGTTCTTGTCACCGATCGCCGCGGCAGCGCCTATAGCGGGCTGCTGGGCGACCTCGAAACCTACCGCATCCAGGCCGCCGGCATCAGCGGCCGCGGGCTGACCGCCCGCATATCGGCAGTATTCCAGCTGGGCCTGGGCTGGCTGCAGGCGCGACGCCTGCTGAAACAGCTCAGGCCCCGCGCCGTTGCGGGGTTCGGCGGCTATCCCTCGGTTCCCACCGTCGTCGCCGCCGCCCAGCTTCACTGCAAAACAATCATCCACGAGCAGAACGCGGTGCTGGGCCGGGCGAATCGCATGCTGGCGCCTTATGCGGCGCGCATCGCCACCGGCTTCGACAAGACCGCCATGCTGCGCGAACGCGACCAGGCGCGCGCCGTGCATACCGGCAATCCGGTCCGCCCCGAGATAATCGACGCCGCCACCCCCTATCGCGCATCCGAGGGCGACGAGGCGATCGAAATTCTGGTGACCGGCGGCAGCCAGGGCGCCGCTGTTTTCGGCGAGATCATCCCGCCGGCGCTGGCGGCCCTTCCCGACGCCCTGCGCGGGCGCTTGCGCATTACCCAGCAATGCCGCGAGGATGGGTTGGCCGAGGTACGGGCGACATACGAAAGGGCTGGCATACAGGCCGAACTGGCGCCCTTCTTCAACGATATTCCGGCGCGGCTGGCGCGGGCGCATCTGGTGATCGGACGATCCGGCGCATCGACGGTCGCAGAACTGGCGGCGACGGGGCGGCCGGCGATCCTGATCCCCTACCCTCACGCCATCGACAATCATCAGCGCGAGAACGCGGCGCGCCTTTGCGACGCCGGCGGTGGCTGGTTGGTCCCGCAGGAA
>JADFVY010000506.1 GCA_015222795.1 Pseudomonadota bacterium
CAGCCTTTGTACCAGGGGATGCCGGCGCGGCGCAGGGCAGCCGTCATGGCCATCCCCTTGCGCAGATAGTCCGGGGCGCGCAGGGCGCGCGGCAGATGGGGCAGCGCGGCGAGATAATTGCGCGTGGGCGTGGTCTCGACGATCGCCTCGATCCGGGCCCCGGCCGCCAGCATCTGGGTTGCGATCAACAGCAACAGCGGCCCGCTGCCAGCCAGGACCGCCCCCTCGGCGACGATGCCGCCGGCCTTAAGCATGATCTGCGCCGCGCCGCATGTCATCACGCCGGACAGGGTCCAGCCGGGGAACGGCATCGGCCGTTCCATCGCGCCGGGGGCCAGGATAATCCGGTCGGCGGTCACGGCGCGGGCGCGGGCGTCCTGGGTGAAATATACGGTTCGGTCGGGCGTTACCTCCCAGACCATCGCCCCGGGCCGGTAATCGAGCCCGCCCCGTTCCAGGACAGCAAGCAGGCTCGTCCCATGCGCATAGTCGGGGCCAAGTATCCGTCTCTGCCCCTCATCCGCATCGGCGATATTGCGATAGATCTGCCCGCCGGGGCCGGGCTGTTCGTCCAGCAGCATGACCTCGATGCCATGGGCCAGGGCGGTATTGGCCGCGGTCAGCCCGGCGGGGCCGGCGCCCACGACAAGCAGCGGTACATGCTCAACCATCATCCAGCCCCCGCGCGCCCGACATGGGCCGCACCTTCATCCCGTCGCGCACCGGAATCATACAAGCCTGCATGTTCGGCACGCCGTCGATTTCCACCAGGCAGTCGAAACAGACACCCATCATGCAGTAAGGCCCCCGGGGCTCGCCGCCGGCGGGGGTTGTGCGTGTTGTCCCATGGCCGGCCATCAGCAGCGCCGCCGCCACGCTGTCGCCCTCGCGCGCGCCTACAGGCTGCCCGTCGAAATCGATGGTGACGTCGCGCCGGGCGCCGTCAGCCAGTCTGCGGAAGCCGGTATCGTTCGGCACTGAAACTCTCCAGATAAGGGGTGTCAATATCCACGCCGGCGATCCATCGCGCCAGCACAAGCGCATGGGCGGCCGCCAGCGTGACCCCGCTATGGCAGGTGACGAGGAAGGCGCCGGGATGGGCGGTAGACTGGTCGTAGATCGGATGGCCGTCCGGGCTCATCACGCGCAGCGCGCCCCAGCTTCGCACGACGCGGACATTTTCGAGAATAGGGAAGATACGCGCGGCATTACTGGCGATCTGCCCGATAACATGGGGCGACGAGGCGTCGTTCAATCCCACATCCTCATGGGACGCGCCGATCTGGATTGTGCCATCGCCGGTCTGGCGAACGTTCACCGTGGGATAATCGAGGAACGGCTTCACCCGCTCGGTGATCAGCAACTGGCCGCGATCGGGCCGCACCGGTGCATCCAGCCCGACCATCGGCGCCAGCGCCGCATTGCCCAGCCCGGCGCAAAGCACAACCTGACTGGCGCCCCATTGCTCGCCGTTATCCAGCGTGAAGCCGTTTGAACCTGGCCTGATGGCGTGAATGGGGGCGCCGTTCTCGATGTGCCCGCCCCCGGCAACGAGCGCCTGCGCCAGCGCGCGTAATAAATAGAGCGGATTACAATTTCGGTCCTCGGGCCCGAAGATCGCTCCGGCGATATCGGGCGAGGCTTCGGGAACCAGCTTGCGGGCTTCGCCGGCGTCCAGCCGCTCGAACGGATAATCGCCGCCCAGCGCAGCCCGTAGCCCACTGAGTTCCGCCGTATTCTCGTCCAGTTCATTTTCGGTCAGACAAAGTTCCAGCCCGCCGGGTCCACTGAGCTGCAGATCGGTTCCTGTTTCCCGCTCCAATTCATCGGCGAAAGCCGGCCATAACGAGGCCGACAGCCTTGTCCAGCGCGCATAGTCGGGCATTCCCACGCCCTTGCCCTGGACCCAGACCAGTCCGAAATTGCCGCGCGCGGCGCGAAAGGCGATATCGCCCTCGTCGAAAACCGTAACCCGCCGCCCCTGGCGTTGCAGGCCCCAGGCGATCGCCATGCCCACAAGCCCCCCGCCGACGATCGCGTAGTCGGTGGAGCGCATGGTTATGCCTCAGGAATCCGTGCGGGGAAGCCAGGGAATGCGGCCGATCTTGATGCCTTCCTCGGTGAGTTCCTCTGCCTGGCCCTCGGTGGCCTCGCCGTAGATGTTGCGTTCTTTCGTTTCGCCGTAATGGATCTTGCGGGCTTCCTCGGCGAAATTGTCGCCGACAAAATCGCTGTTTTCCTCGACGTGGCTGCGCAGCTCCGTCAGCATGCGGCGCATCTCGGTGGCCTGGGTGTTGGTATAGGTCCGCGGGGCCGAGTTCGGCCCCGGTTGATCACCCTGTTCAACGATTTCGCCACCGCCCCTGGCGATGCGCGGGGCCATCGGCGCCTTGGCGACGGACGCGTTGCCGCAGACCGGGCAGAGAACCTCCCCGGCGGCCGCCTGTTCGTCATATGCCGCGCTGTCCCTGAACCAGGCCTCAAAGACATGGTCGGCGGAACAGCAAAGATTATACAGAATCATGGGTGCATTATGCCTGTATTCGCCACAAGACCCCATATTTGGCCCAAAGTCCGCGCGAATACAAGGGTGCGTTCCGCCGCATGAAGCGTTATGAAAAGGCATGAACAGTGAACCGACATACGACAAGGGCCGCCATCTGGGGCCGACAACGCCGTCATCCTGGGTCACCCGCTTCGCACCGCTGGCGCCGGCAGATGGCCTGGTACTTGACCTGGCTTGTGGCGGCGGCCGGCACGGGCGGCATTTCCTCGGGCACGGCCACGCGGTCGTCTTTCTGGATCGCGACGTATCGGACGTCCAGGACCTCGCCGGGCACGCGAACGTGGAGATTATCGAGGCCGACCTGGAAGGCGGCGGCACCCTGCCTTTCGCCGGCCGCCTGTTCGCCGCCATCGTGGTCACCAACTATCTGTGGCGCCCGATCCTGCCCTTGCTGGCCGATGCCGTGGCCGAGGGCGGGCTGTTGATTTACGAGACCTTCGGCCTGGGCAACGAAGAATACAGCCGCCCGCGCAATCCGGACCACCTGTTGCGACCCGGTGAACTACTGGACGCGTTCGGTAAGGATTTGCAGGTCGTCGCCTACGAACACGGTCTGCGTCACGACCCCAAACCCCGCGTCATCCAGCGCATCGCCGCGGTTAACGCCAACGCGCCCGTCGCGATAGAGCCGAACTCATGATGTTGGAAATCGGCCTCATCGCCTTCACGACGCTGTTCGCCACGGTGGGTCCACAGGACATCGCCGTGCTGTTCGCCGCGCTGACCGCGGGCAATACGGCTGCCAAACGGCGGGCGATTGCCTTGAAGGCCACGCTGATCGCGGCCGGTATTCTGTTCTTCTTCGCCTTCTTCGGGGATACGCTGCTTGGCCTGTTCGGGATCACCCTGCCCGCCTTGCGCACGGCCGGCGGAATCCTGCTGCTGCTGATCGCCATCGACCTGGTCTTCGCGCGCCATTCCGGCGGCACCTCAACGACCAGCGAAGAAAACGAGGAGGCCGTGACGAAGCCAGACATTTCAGTCTTCCCGCTGGCGACACCGTTGATCGCCGGGCCGGGCTCGATCGGCGCGGTGGTCCTGCTGATCGCCAATACCGAGGGCGACCGCCTGCAGTTTGCCGCGGTGCTGGCGGCAATCGCGGCGATCCTGCTGCTGACCTTCCTGCTGATGCTGATCGCGGTCCATGTTCAGAAATTGCTGGGCGTGACCGGTGTCCATGTGGTGTCGCGCATCGTCGGCGTCCTGCTGGCGGCGCTGGCGGTGCAGTTCATCTTCGACGGCCTGGCCGCGAGCGGGTTGTTCAATTGAAAGACGCCGTCCGCCGATGGGATCGCGAATAGCCCTCCCTCGGAGAAAATCCGTAACGGCGCGGCAACGCAAACGAGCTGGAAAATCCTACTTTCCCGGCGATAACCTTCAGCGGCGTACCCTTGGTATGAGTGGGACCGAGGCCAAAACCGGTAAAACGACCCCATGCACAGACGTTTTCTGCGGTTTTTGGACCGATATTATGGAAAATAGAGCAGGAAAATGAACGAGGATTCGGTTAATCCGGATGAAAGTAGTATGCATGCTTAGTAAATTACTATTTTAATAAGTATGCTTAATACATAAGGCTCCGCACTTCCACGCGATAGGCTTATACCAATGCTCGTCTATAGCGACCCATTCGATGGGGTTTCGCGGCCGTATCAGCCTTTCCGGTGAAAATCCGGAACGCTTTACGGCTATCTGTTTTTATCGCGGCCCGCATTGCCCGATCTGCGCGAATTACCTGAGAGTCTGGTATAATCGCCGTTTATTCCCCTGTGGCGCGCAGGCCAAGTTGGGCCGGCATGGCGAAATCGCGATCGTGGCTGAGCGTCGGGATCGACTGGCGGGCTTCGGCGACACGTCCCAGGTCCAGGTCGGCGATGATGTAGCCGGGTTCCTCTCCGGCGTCCGCCACCACTTCGCCCCAGGGTGAGACGATCACCGCATGGCCGTATGTGCTGCGCCCGTCCTCATGGTCGCCGCACTGGGCCGGGGCCAGGATCCACGCGCCGGTCTCGATGGCCCGGGCGCGCTGCATGACATGCCAGTGCGCCTTGCCGGAGGTCCGGGTGAAGGCGGCCGAGGTCCAGATCATGTTGGCGCCGGCCTTGGCCAGCGCGCGGTAAAGATGCGGGAAGCGCACGTCGTAGCATATGGTAACGCCGATGCCGCCCCAGGGGCTGTCGACCAGCACCGCCTTGTCGCCCGGCACGAACAGGTCCGATTCGCGGTAACGCTCACCATTGGGCAGGTCCACGTCGAACATATGGATTTTGTCGTATTTGGCGGCCACGGCGCCGTCGGGCGCGATCATATAGGCCCGGTTGACCAGCTTATCCTCGGCGATCTTGACGACCATGGAGCCGGCCAGCAGCCAGATATCCAACTCGTCCGCCAGTTCACGCCAGGCTTTGAGCGCCGGCTCGTTTTCCTCGTATTGCGCGGTTTCCAGCGCGATTCGGCGGTTTTTCTGGCAGAGGTTGGCGACCTCGGGCATGCCGACGATTTGCGCGCCATCGGCGTGGGCCGCGCGGATCAGGGCGGTGGATTGTTCGATATTGCCGGCGATTTCGATGCCGGAGGACATCTGAACACAGGCGCCGCGGACGGTATGGCTCATGCGGCGACCCCCAGCATCGCGTTGAGTTCTCCATCGAAATCGAGTTCGAACATCTCGTCGCAGCCACCGATCGGCTGATCGTCGATAAAAATCTGCGGTACGGTATGGTTGCCTGGCGCGCGCTGCATCATTTCCTGGCGGCGGGCGGGTTCGACGGTCACATCATATTCGGCATATTGCACGCCCTTCTTGTCCAGAAGGCGCTTCGCGCGGTGACAATAACCGCACCATGGGCTGGTATAAATTTCTATATTGGCCATCGACCACAACCACTCCGTAATATCAGTGTCGCCGCATATAGATAGGTTAACTCACCCGATCTTCCAAGTCCCCGCGATTATTCGCCGCGCGGGCGCACCACGCGGGCCAAGGTCAGCACGTCCACCGCTGCGGCGCCGGCGCGTTTCAGGGTTCGCGCGCATTCGCCCGCCGTGGCGCCGGTCGTAAAGACGTCATCGACCAGCAGAATGCGGCTGCCCCGCACCATTTCCTCGAAACCCCGGCGCAGTCGAAAGGCCCCGCGAACATTGCGCCGTCGCGCCGAGGCCGACATGCGCCCCTGCGAGGGCGTCGGGCGGTGGCGGGTCAGTAATTCCGGCTCCACTTCCAACTCAGTCGCGCGGCCCAACTCCATTGCCAGCAGCGACGCCTGGTTATAGCGGCGCGCATAGAGCCGGCTGCGATGCAGCGGCACCGGCACGGCAATGTCGGCCCCGCCGATTAAGTCACTGCCGGCGCGTGCCAGCCAGCGGCCAAACGCGGGCGCCGGCCAGGTGCGATCGCCATGTTTGAAATCCAGGATCAGCTTGCGGCTGTTCTCGCCATAGACCAGCACCGAGCGGGCCCGGTCGAAATGCGGCGGGTGGGCATGGCAAGCGCCACAGACAGTATCGTGGGGGCCGGGATCGTATTCGAAGGGAAAGCCGCAGCCTTCGCACAAGGGCGGCGCCAGAAAGTCGAACAGCGGCCAGCAATCGGGGCAGAGCGCGCCGTCGCCTTCCACCATCGCCTGGCAATGCAGGCAGCGCGGTGGCAGAACGCTGTCCACCAGCCGGCGCAGCGGCGCCAACAGACGCGCTGGACGCGCACGAACAAGGCGCGGCTGACCGGTGATCGACGACATTTATATGAAGGCTCCCTGCCCTTGCTTGCCGGCAGCATAACCCGAACCCGGCATGCATGACTATTACCCTTTGCCCGAAATCGCACGCCGGGCCATATTCACCCCGTCATGACCGAGTCGATATCACCCGCGAAGATTTTCGAGCCACGGCTGGTGCGCGCCCACCGGACGCGCGCGGCCGAACGCCTTGCCGAGCATGATTTCCTGTTTCGCGAGGTGGCGGAGCGGCTGGCCGACCGGCTGTCCGATGTCACACGGACCTTCCCGCTGGCCCTGGACCTGGGCTGCCATGGCGGCGAATTCGGCGAAATCGTGGGCACGCGCGGCGGCATCGAGAGGCTGATCCAGTGCGACCCGGCCCCCGCCATGGCGCGGCGCGCCGGCGGTATGGCCCTGGCGGCCGAGGCGGACGCCCTGCCTTTCGGCGAAGGGAAATTCGATTTGATCGTCAGTAATATGTCGCTGCACTGGGTAAACGACCTGCCCGGGGCGCTGATCCAAATTCGCCGGGCGCTGAAACCCGACGGGCTGTTCCTGGCCGCGCTGGCCGGCGGCGGCACGCTGGGAGAACTGCGTGGCGCATTGCTGGAGGCGGAGACGGAACTGGCCGGCGGGGCCAGCCCGCGCATCTCGCCCTTCGTCGATTTACGCGATGCGGGCGCGCTGCTGCAGCGGGCGGGTTTCGCCTTGCCGGTGGCCGACGGCGACCTGATCCCGGTGCGCTACGAAAACGCGCTCAAGCTGATGTCCGATCTGCGCGGCATGGGCGAGGCCAACGCGCTGGCCGCCATGCCCCGCAGCTTCAGCCGCCGCGACGTCATCCTGCGCGCCGCCGAAATCTATCGCGAGTGCCACGAGGGCCCCGATGGCCGCATCCCGGCGAGCTTCCAGATCGTCTATCTGACCGGCTGGGCCCCCGACCCGTCGCAGCAACAGCCGCTGAAACCGGGCAGCGCCACCACCCGCCTGGCCGACGCGCTGGGCGCAACGAAAAAGAGCACGGGAGACAAGCTGAGGCCATTGAGAGATAATTAGCCGGCAAGGCGGGAAGCGAGGTATATGAATGAAGGGCCAAACGGAACCAACGGTCAAGCTGCCGGTCATCGACACCGCGCTGGCGAGCTACCGTTTTATCATCGACCATCCGTACGACGCGGTGCGGGTGGGGTGGCTGCCATTGATCCTGCTTTATGCGCTGAACCTGATTTTCGGGACCTTCGATCCCCTGCCCGATCTGTCGGACCCGGAGGCGGCGATGAGCCATATCGCCCCGCTGCTGGGCAGTACAATCGTCAATGTTCTGATCCAGTCGGCGGTGGCGGCGATGACGCTGGTTGTTTGGCACCGGCTGGTCATGCAGGATTACAATGTCGGCGGCCAGACCGTGCCGATGCGCATCGGCCTGGACGAGGGAAAATATCTGGCGCGCTGGATGCTGATCAGCCTGTTATTCATCGGTATCCTGTTCGCCGCCGACATCGCCATCGTCATGGCTACCCTGCTGATCATGCTGGCGGTTCAGCTTGTTTCGATCGTGATTATGGGCGGCGCCGGGCTGGCGTTGGGTGAGCAGGCAGCGCAGTTGACCCTGGTCGGCCAGATCGGCATGGCGCCGGCCACCATCGCCGCAATTTACCTGACCACCCGCCTGTCGCTGGTATTGCCGGCGACGGCGACCGGAAAAGAGGCGGGATTAGAGCGCGCATGGTATATCAGCAGGGGTAACGGCGCGCGCATGGTTCTGGCCTCGCTTATCGTGATGGCGCCACTGCAGTTTATCATGTGGGGACTGATGAAGGTCACGGGTTATATGTCGGATACGATCCTCTATTACCCGCTCGCCCTGGTGGCCAGCGCGGCGTTCCTGCTGTTCATCCTGGTCACGGGGACGGTGCTGTCGCTGTTTTCACTGGGATTGGACCGGGAACCGGCAAAGGAGAAAACAGAATGAACGATCACGTTTCTCTGCCTGTCCTGCCGACGGTTTTTTCCGTCTGGCGGCAATTCGCAATGCGGCCGGGCTATGCGCTGCGCGTGGCCTGGATTCCGGCATTACTGATCTTCGGGGCCGGCGCGTTGTTGCAGGCGGCCGAATTTTGGGTGTTTATCTTCGCGCTGCTGAATTTTGCCGTCCTGGTCCAGGCGCTGGTCGCCTGGCAGCGCTATGCCCTGCCCGACAGCCATCCGCGCAAGGGCGCCACGGGCTTGCGGGCGGGCCGTGCAGAGTTTTTCAGTTTGCTGCATTTCCCGCTGATCGGCGTGCTGTTCGTACCGCTGCTGATCCCCACCCTGATTGAAAGCCTGACCGCGGCCGAGGAAGTGGGCGGTGGCGCCGTCACTGCCGCGATCGGGCTGGTGGGTTTGATTTTGATGGTGTTCCCTGGCGGGCTGGTGTTGATGCGCTCGGCCCTGATGCTGACCGCCATCGCCGCCGCCGGCAAAAACCCAATTTCGCTGATCGCGACCGCCAACCGCGTCTGGAGCCTCGGGGCGGGCAACAGCGTCCGCCTGCTGCTGGTCTTCTATCTGAGCGTATTGCCGGCCGCCCTGGCGTTCGCCCTGTTGCCGGGCGACATGCCGGCGCTGGCGCACGCCGCGGCCAGCGGGGGTTTGCTGACGCTCTATGTCATGCTCTGCGCCGGGGCGCTGGCCGGCGCCTATGGCCGGCTGGTATCGGGTTCGGGAAAATCGGGGAAAGCTGCTTCATGAACAAGTCGGGCCCCGGCCTGTTCGAGGCGGTAATCGAGAGCTGGCGCCTGGTCATCGCCAACGCTGGCGAACTCGCGCGTATTGCGCTGGTCCCGTTCCTGCTTTTCATCGCACTCAACAGGCTGGAAGCGACCTTCGAGCCAGAAGGCATGGGCATACTCGCCCGCGACCTGCTGTTTACGGTTTTGGCGGCGCCTCCGGCGGCAATGCTGCTGATGCCGTGGTACCGGCGGTTGCTGTCGACAGCAGACCCAGCCATGGCGGCGCGCCCGGCGATGTGGTGGTCCGTCGCGCTTATGGTCCGCTGGGTGGGGCTCGACATCATGGTCTTCGCGGCCCTTGCGCCGGTCCTGGCCATGGCGATCCAGGCAGACGCGGCGGGCGGCGAAGCCGCGCCGCCGCCGGAAATTCTTTTCATCTATTTGACGACAATCATCATCGGTTTTTATCTGTTTTACGGGCGGATGGGGCTATCGGTGCCGGCGGCGGCGGCCGAATCCGATCATCGCTATCGCCGCTCCTGGGTGGCGACGCGCGAAAACGGTTGGCGGATCGGCTTAGCCTTCCTGCTCTGTTGGGTGCCGATCCAGTTTCTAATCGAAATTCTGGGAGAGCCGCTGGATGTGGAAAACCCGACAATGGCGATGCAATATTTCAACGCCGCGCTAGGCGCCGCCGTCCGCGTCCTAAGCGAACTAGTGGGCGCGGCGGTGTTCGCGCAGTTTTACCTGGCGCAAACGGCCCCCCCGCTGGAGGGCGAGTGGTGAGCGCGTATCCCTAGTGTTGCGCTATCGGGTCGGAGTTGCCGTCGGGGTCGTTCCCTGCCTCACCATCCGTCGACATATCGCCCAGCAGCAATATCCCCGCCACATGCGGCGCCGCCATGGAGGTGCCGGACTTCGTGCTGACCCCGCCGCCGATCGCCAGGGATTCCACATTCACGCCGGGCGCCGCGAAATCGATAGGCGGATTTCCGTAGTTCGAGAAACTCGCGAACCCGTCGTTCTTGTCGATAGCCGAGACCGTGTAGATATTGATCCCATTGGCGCTCGCCGGGGAACGCGTGCCTGCATCGGTGGACTCGTTTCCGGCCGCCAGTGAGAACATGACCCCCATATTGGACGCGGCCACGACCGCGTCGTTGACCGCTTGGTTATATGAGCCACCGAGGCTCATATTCGCGACATCGCCGGATGCACCGTTGGCGGCGACATAATCAATTCCGGCGATCACGCCGCTCCAAGTACCCGAGCCGCGTTTGTTCAGCACGCGCACCGCGACCACGGTCGCGCCCGCGGCCACGCCCACCACGTCTATTTCGTTGTCGATCGCCGCGATCGTCCCGGCGACATGGGTGCCGTGGCCGTGTTCGTCATTCGGGTTTTTCGGATCTTTGCCAGTGCTCAGAAAGCTTTGGCTGCGGTCGACATCGACATACAGATCGGGATGGTCGAGATCGATACCCGTATCGATGATCCAGGCCGTGCCGGTCCCGTCGCCGGTCCCGTCGCCGGCGCCGCCGACGCGCGCCACGCCCCATGGGACGATCTCTCCCGTCGAACCGCCACCACCGAACGGGTTTTTGCCCTTGCCGTTCTTGTTGCCTTGCGACGACGCTTCGATGGTGACGATGCCGTCGCGGCTGTAGCCGATCACGTCGTCATTGTTGCGGAACAGATTATCCGCCGCAACGGATGTCATCCGTGCCGAGAAACCGCGAAAGGCCGTACTGTAGGTGAATCCCAGCCTACCGCTGGCCTGCGCCACAAGCGCCGACGCCCGCGCCGGAATCCGGCCCCGCGACACGCTATCGGCCAGTTTGAAGATATAGCTGTCGCGAACGAAATTCTGCAGCTCGGCCGACGGCCGCCCCCGTTCCGGCGCCTGCGCCATCGCCGCGGGCGCACCGAGCGCAACCGCCAGAATGGCGAAAAGAAATGCGATAATTGAATGTTTCATTGGCCTTCCCTCTGTCCAGTTATAGCCTCCTGCCGACATGACTGGCGGCGGGTGTCCGTTACCCGATTCAGGAAAGGCGCAGGTCCAATTGGCATTCCGGCGTTATGATTTCCTGTAGTTCGCCGACCTTGCCATTTTTTCCCGAAAGCGCCTCCCCACGCGTTTCAGGTTCACTTGATTATCACGCATTTTATTAAAATGCACAATCGCCCCATTCAAAGCCAGTCGCGCAATATCGGGATCAGTGGCACGTCCGCCGGGGGCATGGGGTAGTCGGTCAGGGCTTGTTTACGGACCCATTTCAGTTCCTGGCCCTCGGCCGGCGTGACGATGCCCTTCCATTTGCGGCAGACATAAAGCGGCATCAGCAGGTGGAAATCCTCATATTCGTGACTGGCGAAGGTCAGCGGGGCTAGGCAGCTTTCCGCCGTGTCGATGGCCAGTTCCTCTTTCATCTCGCGGATCAGGGCGGCCTCGGGCGTTTCGCCGTCATGGACCTTGCCGCCGGGGAATTCCCACAGGCCGGCCATATGCTTGCCTTCGGGCCGGCGGCTGAGCAACACGCGGTTATCGACGTCCAGCAAAGCCACGGCGACAACCAGCAGGATCGGTTTGGCGCCGCCACTCATCGTTTGCCCGCCTGCAGTTCGAAAAAGATCACCTCGCGCGCCTCCCCGGTCGAGGGCACGCGTTTCTCGCCGCGCCCGGCCTCAACAAACCCCAGCTTGGCCAAAACGGCCAGCGAAGCTTCATTGTCGGCGGCAACCGTGCCGGTGAGGCGCGCCACGCCAAGCGTTTCGGTGGCGAAATCGATCATCCGCCGCGCCGCCTCGCTGGCATAGCCCCGGCCCCAGTAATCGCGCCCGACCCAGAAGCCCAATTCAGCGCGCTGGCCCTCGTCATGCAGGCCGACACCGACGCTGCCCACGGGCTTGTCACCGCTGTCCTTCACCGTGATCAGCAGGTCGAAACCGCGCCCGCCAGTCAACCGCCGCCAGGCCGCCTTGACCAGCGTTCGGGCGTCGAATTCGACGAAGGGATGCGGAAGCACCATCAGGAACCGCGCCATTTCCGAGTCGTTGAGCAGCCGGGCGATTTCGGCCGCATCGTCCCGCGCATAAGGCCTCAGCAGCAGCCGTTCACTCTCCAGCGGCAAATGCGCCATCGGGCTGCCGGCGGGTGGGGCGACATTGGCCGGCCGGTCAGGCACAGCCAATCCTAACTGCGGTAATCTGCATTGATGGCGATATATTCATGGGTCAGGTCGCAAGTCCATACGCGGGCGCGGCCGTGGCCGATGCCGATATCGACGGCGATATTTACCTCGCGGCCTTTGAGATGTTTGGCCACCGGCGCCTCGTCGTAATCGGGCAGCAGTTGGCCGTCTTTGGTGATCTGCACACCCCCCATGGATATCGACAGCCGGTCGCGGTCTGCCTTCTCGCCGGCCTTGCCGACGGCCATGACGATGCGGCCCCAATTGGCATCCTCGCCCGCGATCGCGGTTTTAACCAGCGGCGAGTTGGCGATGGAAAGGCCTATGCGCCGCGCCGCGCGGGCCGAGGCCGCGCCGGTCACGTCGATGGTGATGAATTTCGACGCGCCCTCGCCGTCCTTGACCACCTGGGTCGCCAGATCAACCAGAACCTCTTCCACCGCGCGGCGGAAATCGCTCAGGATACGGTCACCGGCGGCGGCCACCTTGGGATGTTTCGCCTGGCCGGTGGCGAACAGCATCAGCGTGTCGCTGGTGGATGTGTCGCTATCCACGGTGATGGCGTTGAAGGAGCGGTCGGCGCCGCGCTTCAATACCGCCTGCAATATATCGGCCGGGATTTTCGCGTCGGTAAAAACGAAGGACAGCATGGTCGCCATGTCGGGCGCGATCATGCCCGATCCCTTGGCGATGCCGGCGATGGTGACTTGCGCATCGCCGATCCGCGCGGTGCGCGACGCACCCTTGGCGAAGGTATCGGTGGTCATGATCGCCCGCGCGGCATCGTTCCAGGCGCTGGCGGAAAGAGACTTCGCAAGAGCCGGCAGACGTTGCGGAATGGCGTCGTCGGGTAGAATATTGCCGATTACGCCGGTCGAGGCGATGAAGATATCGCGCGGCTTGGCGCCGAGGATTTCCGCCGCCGCCTTCGCGGTGGCCCCGACCGTCCGGTCGCCCTTCGTGCCGGTAAAGGCGTTGGCGTTGCCGGAATTGACCACGAGGCCGCGCGCCTTGCCCCCGGGCAGTATCTGGCGGCACCATTCAACCGGCGCCGACGGGCATAGCGAGCGCGTATAAACACCCGCCGCCGTCGTTCCCGGCGCGAACTCCGCCAGCATCAGATCATGCACGCCCTTCGCCTTCTTGAGCCCGGTCGCCGCGCCCGCGAGGCGGACGCCGGCAACCGGTTCAAGATCGGGAAAACGCGCGGGCGCGAAGGGGGAGGCGCCGGTCATTGCATTTACTGCTCTGCCGACTGCTCGCCTTCAGCCGCAGGAGCTTGCCCCTCGGCCGGCTGCTCGCCCTCGACCACGGGAGTCTCTTCCGGCTCCGGTATCGGATTACCATCGATGTCGAAGGTAACGATCTCGGCGCCCTCGCGGAAGCCCACCATCATCTCGGCGGCGATTTCCTGGGTTGCTTCCTGGGTCAACTGGTCGCGCAGGTCATCGAGACTGGGCTGCGGCTGCTGGCGCCGATCCTCTACCTTGATGATGTGCCAGCCGAAATCGGTCTTGACCGGCGCGGCGGATATATCGCCGGGCTGCATGGCGAACGCCGCCTCGGCAAAGGGCGCAACCATCTGGTCCTGGGTAAAGAAACCCAGGTCGCCGCCGCTGGGGCCGCTGGGGCCGGTGGAATACTCCTTGGCGGCCTCGGCGAATTCCTTGCCGCCCTGCACTTCCGCCAGCACTTCCTTGGCCTTTTCCTCGGTCTCCAGCAGGATATGGCGGGCACTCACTTCCGACGCAGACGGATTGGCTTCCTTCCACTGCTCATAGCGCTGCTGCAGCACTTCGTCGGTCAGTTTGGCCTCGATTTCGCGTTCGAAAAATATCTGCATGACGATCCGTTCACGCAGCGTCGCCATCTGCTTTTCGACATCGGGATCATCGGCCGGCACCGCCTTGCTGGCGGCAACACCTATCAGCTTTTCATCGACCATGCGTTCCAGCAGCAGCGGATAGATCGCTTCCGCGCCCATCTGCTGGGCCTGGGGAGGAAGCTGGGCATAGGCATCCTCGAATTCGGCACGATAGATATTTTCGCCATTCACCGTTGCGATCACTACCTTCTCTTCGGATTGCACGACCGCCGCCGAGTCGCTGGATTGCGCGACCGCCGCCGGCTGGTTGCCAAGCCAGGCGTATGTGCCCGCTATCAAGCCGGCGCCAGCCAGGGCGATGACGGCTATCTTGAATTTTGCCATAAATCTAAGTCCTCATACGTGATTGCCTGATCGGGCCACGGCCCATTTCTCGAGGGCGCTTAAAGCACATTCGCCACCGCGCCACAAGGATCGCAAAGGCAAGTTAAACCAGCGATGAACAGGAATTGAAGATAACCGTGCAACAGCCCGCATCGTTGACAGAAGGCCCCCAGCCGCTTATGTGACAGGCGCGGCCCGGCGCACCCGTTCGCGCCGCCTTCCGCGATTCATTTAAATCCGGGGTTTTATTCATGATTGGCTGGTTTTCACGGTTGCTAGGGCAAATATTCGGCTCTTCGAACGACCGCATTCTAGCGGGCTTCAAAGATACAGTCGACGCGATCAATGCGGCGGAGCCGGAACTGGAAGCCCTGTCGGACGACGATTTACGCGCCCGTACGGATTGGCTACGCAAGCGCTGCGACGACGGCGAGTCGCTGGACGACCTGCTGGTCGATGCCTTCGCCACCGTGCGCGAGGCCGCCAAGCGGACCTTGGGCCAACGCCATTACGACGTTCAATTGCTGGGCGGCGTCATTCTCCACGAAGGCCGCATCACCGAGATGAAGACCGGTGAGGGCAAAACACTTGTTTCAACGCTGCCGGTCTATCTGCACGCCCTTGGCGGCAAGGGCGTGCACGTGGTCACGGTCAACGACTATCTGGCCAAACGCGATGCGGCCTGGATGGGGCAGATACACGAATTCCTCGGCATGAGGGTCGGCTGCATCATGCATGACATGACCGACGACGAGCGCCGCGCGGCCTACGGCTGCGACATCACTTACGCCACCAACAACGAGCTCGGTTTCGACTATCTGCGCGACAATATGAAATTCAGCCTGGGCGACATGGTGCAGCGGGAATTCAATTACGCCATCGTCGACGAAGTCGATTCGATCCTGATCGACGAGGCGCGCACGCCGCTGATCATCTCGGGCCAGGCGGAGGATTCGTCAGAGCTTTACCGCCGCGTCGATGCGCTTATCCCGCAGTTGGGCGAGGACGATTACGAAAAAGACGAAAAGCAGAAAGCGGTATCGCTGACCGAGGACGGGCAGACCCGTATGGAAGAGCTGCTCAGCCAGGACGGCTTGCTGAGCGAGGGTGGCCTATACGATTTGCAGAATGTCAGCCTGGTGCATCACGCCAACCAGGCGCTGAAGGCGTATAAGAGCTTCACTCGCGATGTGGATTATATCGTCAAGGACGACAAGATCGTCATCATCGACGAATTCACCGGCCGCATGATGGAAGGGCGGCGCTATTCCGACGGCCTGCATCAGGCGCTGGAAGCCAAGGAGAAGGTCACCATCCAGAACGAGAACCAGACCCTGGCCTCGATCACCTTTCAGAACTATTTCCGTCTTTACCCAAGACTGGCCGGCATGACCGGCACGGCGTTGACGGAGGCCGGAGAATTCGGCGAAATTTACTCGCTGGAAGTAATCGAAATGCCGACGAACCGGCCGATGATCCGGGTCGACACGGACGACGAAGTCTATCGCACGGAACGCGAAAAGCACATCGCGGTCCTCGAACAGATCAAGGAATGTCACGCAAACAAGCAGCCGATTCTGGTCGGCACCGTCAGCATCGAAAAATCGGAAGAGCTTGCCGCGATGCTGAAGAAGAACAAGATTCCGCATAATGTGCTGAATGCGCGCCAGCACGAAAACGAGGCATACATCATCGGCGAGGCCGGCACGCCCGGGGCGGTGACCATCGCCACCAACATGGCCGGCCGCGGCACCGACATCCAGCTTGGCGGCAATCTGGACCTGCGCCTGTGGAAAGAGCTGGAAGGCATCGAGGACGAGGCCAAACGCGCCAAAAAGACAGAACAAATCAAGGCGGACATCGAAGCAAAAAATGCCGTGGTGCTGGAAGCGGGCGGGTTGTTCGTGCTGGGCACGGAACGCCATGAATCGCGGCGCATTGACAACCAGCTTCGGGGCCGCGCGGGCCGCCAGGGCGATCCCGGCGCGTCCAAGTTCTTTGTCAGCCTGGAAGACGATCTGATGCGTATCTTCGGGTCCGAGCGCATGGATGGCATGCTGCAGAAACTGGGGCTTGAGGAAGGCGAGGCGATCGTTCATCGCTGGATTAACAAAGCGCTGGAAAAGGCACAGCAAAAGGTCGAGGCCCGCAACTTCGAAATCCGCAAGCAATTGCTGAAATTCGACGACGTCATGAACGACCAGCGCAAGGTCATCTTCGAGCAGCGCAAGGAGATGATGCGCGCCGACGACGTGCATGAGGATATCGTCGCCATGCGCCACGAGACGGTCGAGGAGATCGTCGAGCGCTGCATCCCGGCCAGCGCCTATTCCGAGGAATGGCAGGTCGATTCGCTGCGCGACGAATGTTTCAGGGTGTTTGGACTGGAATTGCCGATCGCCGATTGGGCCGCCGAGGAAGGCATCGCCGACCAGGAAATCAAGGAACGGATTACCGACGCCATCGACCGCAAGATGGCGGAAAAAGGCGCCAGCTACGGGCCGGAACTGATGCGCTATGCGGAAAAGACGCTGCTGCTGCAGTTACTGGACCAGAACTGGAAGGATCACCTGCTGCAGCTGGACCATCTGCGCGAGGGTATCCATCTGCGCGGCTATGGCCAACGCGACCCGCTGAACGAATACAAGCAGGAAGCCTTCGCCCTGTTCGAGGGGCTGCTGGAGCAACTGCGCATGAGCGTGACCGAATATCTGGCGCATTTGCAGGTGCGCACGGAGCAGCCCGCCAACGCCGCGGGCGGTGGTGCGGCGGCGCCGGCGGCCGGCCCGCCAAGCGGCGGCTACGATCCCTCGCGGATGCAGGAAACACGCACCGACCCGGCGTTGGGCGGCGGTCAGCCCGCCAGCGACGGCACGCCCGTCCACAGCCGCGCGGCCGCGCAGAAGATCGACCCCAACAACCCCGCCACCTGGGGCAAGGTCCAGCGCAACGCCGCCTGCCCTTGCGGTTCCGGCAAGAAATACAAACACTGCCACGGCCGGGCCGTCTGACCGCGCATATTCAACGGAAACGAAAAGGGCGCCGCGGTTAACGGCGCCCTTAATTGTTATCTGAACCCGGCAAGCCAGGCTTTTAGCCCAGACCCTTCCGGCCCATTTCCAGGAATTTCTCGCGGCGGCGCGATCTCAGGGCGCCGCCTTCGACGCCGCGCAGACTGGCCAGCGATTCCTCGATGGCGTCGCCCAGGGCCGAGATCGAATCCGAGGGCCGTGCATGGGCACCGCCCAGGGGTTCGCGCACGATCTTGTCGATGATGCCCAGCTTGAGCAGGTCCTGCGCGGTCAGGCGCATGGCCTCGGCGGCGGCCTTGGCTGTCACCTCGTTGCTTTCGCGCCACAAGATGGAGGCGCAGCCTTCCGGCGAGATCACCGAATAAATCGAATGTTCCAGCATCAGAACGTGATTGGCGGTCGCCAGCGCGATTGCGCCGCCCGACCCGCCCTCGCCGATAATTGCGCTGATCAGCGGCACGCGCAGTTTCAGGCAGGTCTCCATGGCGCGGGCGATGGCTTCCGCCTGGCCGCGCTCCTCGGCGCCGACACCGGGATAGGCCCCGGGCGTATCGACCAGGGTCACCACCGGCAAATGGAACCGGTCGGCCATTTCCATCAGGCGGATCGCCTTGCGATAGCCCTCGGGCCGGGCCATGCCGAAGTTGTGCTTCACGCGCTCGGCCGTGTTGTTGCCCTTCTCCTGGCCGATGAACATCACCGAATAGCCGCGGAAGCGCCCGATGCCGCCAACGATCGCCGAATCCTCGGCAAAGGCGCGGTCGCCGGCCAGCGGCGTGAAGTTCTCCACCAGTGCGCTGATATAATCGCCGAAATGCGGCCGGTCCGGATGGCGCGCCACCTGCACCTTCTTCATCGGGTCCAGCTTCTGGTATATCTGAAGGGCGAGTTTTTCCTTCTTGCCCTGCAGACTGGTGATCTCGTCGACGACGCTTAGCTCGTCGCCGATACCCGAGAGATGCCTCAGCTCCTCGATTTTCCCTTCAAGGTCGGCGATCGGTTTTTCAAAGTCGAGAAAGGTCTTCATCATTGGTCCGTCGTTTGCCCCGTATGTCCGTTACCGTACACATATCGGTCATTTTATTTAACATACCCCTAACGCGCGGGATTAACCATGGCTCAAAATTGAGTCAGGATTGAGACATCGCCGAAAAGGTTACCCGTTTCCAAGCTGTTCGGCCAGACGCACCATGTTTTCCGCCTGCTTGATGGAGGCGATATCGATCAATCGCCCATCCAGCGCCACCGCGCCCTTGCCGTCCTTCTGGGCCTGTTCCATGGCCTCGAGAATGCGACGGGCCTTGGTCACCTCGGCTTCGGACGGACTAAAAACCTCGTTGCCCAGCGTGATCTGGCTGGGATGGATGGCCCATTTGCCCTCGCAGCCCATCACCGCAGCGCGCTTGGCCGCCGCCCGGTAGCCGTCGGGGTCGGAAAAATCGCCATAGGGGCCGTCGACCGGACGCAGCCCGTTGGCCCGCGCCGCCAC
>JADFVY010000065.1 GCA_015222795.1 Pseudomonadota bacterium
GACCTTCATGCCGTTGCCGACGGCGCGCACGGCCAGCCCCATGGCGGCGGTGGTCTTGCCCTTGCCCTTGCCGGTATGGACGACGAGCAAGCCCTTTTCCTTCGTCTTGGTGGCCAGAATCTTGTCGCGCGCGGCCTTGCGTTTCGCCATTTTCTCGGCGTGGCGCGCGTTGACTTCGTCCGGTGTCATGCCTTCGGTCTTCATTCGATCCTCTCCTGTCTCCAGGCCGACCATACGCCTTGTAAGCCCAGCTTCAAATAGCTCTTCACAAGCGGTACAGAACATGTCGGCGCAGCGGGTCGCCGCCGGGTATGTTTGGATGGTCGAAATTCTCGGCGGGGTCGTGCTTCATGCCAATTCGCTCCATGACGCGCCACGAGCGTTCGTTGGCGGGCACGGTAAAAGAAACGATTTCGTCCAGTCCCCCACGGTCGAACCCGAATTCAAGCAGCGACCGCGCCGCCTCCGTCGCATAGCCCTTGCCCCAAAAAGCCGAGGCAAAACGCCATCCTATCTCGACGCAAGGTGTGAAATGCGCCTCGAAAGATGGAATGAGAAGGCCGGCCACGCCGATGAAATCCGCCACGCCCACCGCCTCGACTGCCCAAAAACTATGTCCATGCGCGACGAAATGGTCGTCGATACGCTGGGCCAGCGCGTCGCTTTCGGCGCGGGTTAGTGGTGCGGGGAAGAATTCCATCACCCGCGCATCGGCATTCATCGCCGCAAAGGGCGTCAGATCGCTGTCCCGCATGCCGCGCAGAATCAGCCGTGGTGTTTCGACGATCGGGAAGGGCTGCGTCACGGGTTCTTTCCGGGTCGGTCGGTTGAAGGTCGCGCGAGGATACGCCAGGTCACCCGCCGCTTCAAATCCCGAAACCGGTCGATCACACAAAATTCATACGCCGCCCAGCCAACGATGGCGAGTTCGGCCAGGAAGGTCCAGTGCAGCACGAAGCTCCAGACCCACCAGTCGAAGCGGGCGGGGATTTCGACCAACAGAAAACGATGCAGGCTCACCGGCCAGCCCCAGGCGATGCCGCCGGTCGCTGTGTCGAGGACGAGATGCAGGAAAATACCGGCGTGAAAGACCAGGAATTCACGCCACGGGATTTTCACGCGCGCCAGCCACATCAGCCCGGCGGCGGCCAGCATCGCGGCCGGCCAGAAGGCCGGAATATGGGTCCAATAGTCGTGATGCAGGGTCTGGCGCCCATCGGCCAGATAAAAATAGACCAGGTCGATATCGGGAAACACCGACGCCGCCAGCCCGACGGCCATCAGGCGGCGCACATCCCCCGGCGCCGCGGCAAGGCGCGGAGCAATACGGCGGGCCAGCAGGTAACCGGCGGGAAGATGGGCGATCAGCATGGTTAGTGTGTTTCCCGATAGGTTTTACACGAAATAAAAGTCGTCATTGCGAGGCGCGTAGCGCCGTGGCAATCCAGTCTGGCCGCGGGGATTCTGGATTGCCACGGCGCTACGCGCCTCGCAATGACGAAACCGGGACTCTTCCGAACCTGTCGGGAGACCCACCAGACAGCGCCGCCAGAGAAAAGTCCGGTCCTCCCCCATGACAACGGGGAGGACCGGGAAGTATAGGCGCGGGCCCCGGGAGGCGAAGGACATCCGCGCGGATTGGCATTGCAGGGAGAACAATGCCGTGGGCAATTACCGGGCGGCGACCTTGGCGAGACCCGCCGCCGTGCGGACAAGCTGGATGAACTCGGCGCGGTAGCCGAAGGGATCCTTGCCTTTGGCGCCGTTGGCGATCTCCACAACGTCGTCGTAGGAAAGATCCCCCACCGCGCCGCTGTTGCGCAGTAGCTGGGC
>JADFVY010000066.1 GCA_015222795.1 Pseudomonadota bacterium
CTGAAGGGCGACAATAGCGGCAACGGACACAAGCGCGGCGACCAGACCGTATTCAATCATGGTGGCGCCGTCTTCGTCTTTCAGAAATGCTTTAAGAAACGACATTGTATTCTCCTGATATATTTTTATGTGCAATAGCCGAGTTAGCTTGACCTACAACCAAGCCTCCGCAGCAACGGACTATAGGTCCTGAGCGCATTTATCGTGGAATCGTCTCTTCATTGCATGACCAGAATGGGCTATGCAGCTACAATATTGAACGCAATTAATTCAGCATTTTAGTGTTCCCGCCCCCCATTCGAGCCCCCGAAACCCGAAGACGCGCTGTTTTCCGGGAAAATAGCAACTCTCTCGTACGAGGGTGCGTTGTTATATTTTGATGCGGTTTATTGTATTTTTTTCTGATCAATGCCTGTTTATTACTTGTTAATCATAAATAAGTTTGGGCAAACGGATTTTCTCCTCCCCCACCAAGACAGCCGCATAACGGGCCCCATCCAAAGGAGACCATTATCAACGAGCATTGTTATCGCTTCGGTGGAGAGAATCAGCTTCCGGTCAGCTGAATTTCCGAGTCGTCGCTTTCCTCTATTTCCAACCCGTGTTCGGAAACGAAAGCCGCGCTGGACAGAACCAGCGAAATCAGTTCCGACTGACGCCCGGTATTGGTTTTGCTGAATATCTGTTTCAGTTGGTTACGCACCGTATTGAGGCTGACACCCAGATCCTCCGCGACCTCCTGTGGCCGCTTGCCCTTAACCAGTTCGACCACCACCCGCGCCTCGGCAAAAGTTAGCTCAAACAGCTTGGCGACCACCTCGGGTGGCACGCTCTGTCGGATTTCCAGATCCCGGATAAAGACGGCGGCGACCCTGGAGCCATCGTCGCTGGAATTCATTTGTATCGGCGCCACCTTGATCGAGAGCGGCCTCACGCCATCGCCGCGGTCGATCGTCATCACGCCGGCGCCCTCGTCTTTGCCAACACCCACGCCGGTGCAAATTCCATCCACCAGATCGCGCAATTGTTCGACCTGTTCGCGCCGCGACGCGGTAATCCGTCCATGGCTCAGTGACAGACCGTCGCCGTTGTTCAGCAAACGCAACGCGCTGCGGTTGGCCAACAGCAGGCGGCAATCCCGATCGACCAGCGCCATGCCGGTGGACAGAAGATTTAAAGTTTCCTCGGCCTGCTTGCGCTCGGTTATATCGCGCACAATGGCAACCGCAATCGCTTCGGATTGGAAGGTAATGTGCGATATAGCCGTATCCAGAACAAATCGGCCCCCATCCTTGCGGAGCCCTGTAAATTCGCGATACTCGGTTTCCACGACATCCGGGGCCGCAATCAACGCCGGGGCCGCGTCTTCCTCACCCCCGTTTTTCGCGCGGGCTATCAGCATATCCGCCGGCTCGCCCAACATTTCGCCAATTTCATACCCGAAGATTCGAGTCATCGACGCATTCGCCGATACGATTTTGCCCGTTCCATCGATCGAGACAATACCGTCCGCGACGCCGTGGACGACCTCCGACAACATTGCTTCGCTGTATTCCAGGGCCTCGCCGCTTTCAGCCAGCGCGGCCACCCCCCGCTTCAACTGTTGCGCCGCGCGCACCGCGGTACGCAGGAAAGTCGCCAACAGCAGCGCGGCAATCAGGCTGGCGATGACGATCGGCACCAGCAGGTAATCAAACAGTTTGTCGCCCGGGCGCGACGGCGTCCAGGTAATCGCTGCCAGTTTCTCGCCGGCGGGTGAACTGATAATGATGCCGACGTTTCCCTGGATATCCAAAGGCGGTTGAACCCGGATGTCCTGGATGAAAAAGTCGCTGGACAGACGTGCCAGAAGCGCCTCGTCGACCTCCTTGAAAACCACTATCACGGTCCTGCTGGCGGCATCCAAGCCGGGCCGCGCAACGATGCTGGCCGAGGCTATATAAAGCTGGCCGTTATGGGTAACGAAGGCGGAAGTCCATTTTAATTCGGCTACTGGCAGTTTCCTGACGTCGTTCACAATCCCCAGCATCGTCGGGATAATGCTGGCGTCGGTCACAATCGGGGACCGGTAAAACACCGAGTCGTCACCGCTGACAACCATCACGGCGACTTCGCCAAACCCGCTCTGCACCGCCGAAAGATGTTCGTCGGCCCATGCCTGGTCGAAATTCTCCACCAGGTTCCGGTAGGCCTCAACGGAATGCGCCAGCGTCACGGCAGCGCGTCCGATGTCGCGACCGACTGTCTTGAAGGCAGATTCAAGCAGTTTCTGCGAGCGAACCACTTCTGCTTCATTCTGAATGCGGGTACCGGTCAGCAGCACGGACAGAACCACGCCGGCAAGGATCAGCAATACCGCCACGATCGGCGTTATCAACGCCCGCAGGGACATGGCGCCAAGTCGAAAATCGTCTTCCTTGTCAGACAATACTAAAGCCTCGGTATTTCATTGACACGAAAACCGGATAGCGGCGCCCGTTTGCAACGCCACGGCCGTCCCACCCTCGGCCCGCCGGTTCCTGAAATTCTTGCGCCCCATGATTCGCTCAAAATAGTGTAGATTTCGTTGCCAAGCACGCATCAGTTTTGCGGAGCCATGTTTGGCGCCGGAATCTCCCAGTTTCGGCCTTCCGCCCGCAGCCTTTCGCATGCATTGGGATAATCGCCCGTACAGCCGCCGCGCAAAACCCGGAAAATCATAAAATATGACCCCGTCGAGACCGGTTCCAGCAGTTCGGGGACCGGATTTTCAGCTTCGCCGCCATGAACCAGCACTACATAATCGAAACGGTCCTGCCACATAAAGCCGTAATTGCGCTGGTCGCCGACCACTATATCACTCTCGAACCAGTCAAAAAGCGCGGGATCGGCCCAGGCCCGCAATCCGCCGGCGCTGATTGGCAATCCCACCGGCGTATCGATTTCCCTCAGATGCGGCGCGGCGACAATCGGCTGTTTCATCGGGTCGGTAAAAAGCGTCGGCAGAAAGACACTGCGGTCGAGCACCGAAAAATTGGTGAAATGGTAATAGATATCCCGGAAGGCGCCGGGTTCGCCGGCTACCGGCGTCCCCGCGTCTTGCGCCTGCAGGATGCGCTCGCCTGGCTTGAAAACGGCCGCGGCCGCCCGGTATTCGGCGATCTGCCTGTCATAATCACGCCAATCGTCGGCGATCTGGTATATCCGGGCGCCAAACACGACCACGGATGCAACGGCAATGATCACGCCCGCGCGCCGCGGTCCGGTATAACGCAGGCCCGCGGACGCCAGAAACGCGAATGCGACCCACAGCCTGACATCCAGCCCCCATACCCCCCCGAAGCGTCCATAGACCCAGAAAGGCGCTGCCAGGGCGATGGCCATCAGCGCCAGGATCGGCAAGGTCATGCCGCGCGCCGGCCGCAACCAGCGCATCGGCAAACAGATCAGCAGCACGACCGCAACGAACAGGATCGGGAGAAAATCTTCCGCGCTGAAATTTGTGATCATCGGCGACAGAATGCCCCGAATCCTTACGATCGGGTCGCCCCAGATCCATTCCGAATCCCGCACCCGCGGTGGCAGGGCGACAATGAACAGGGCGAAGGCCGGCAGAAACTGCGCCGCCCCAAGGATCCAATCGCGTGCCAGCCCCTTCCAGTCAGGCCACCGGTCCCGGGTGCGCCCAACCTCCCAGGCGCCAACCATGATCCCATAAATTCCCAGCGCCATCAGGTGAACGAAAAACATCGCGATGCCGCCGATTGCAAACAGGGCGGTGCGCCGCCATCCCGCCCGGTCCGCGGTCGCGATCCAGGCCGCGAAACCGGCCAGCCCCAGCCCCAGCCCGAACAGGAAATTCAAAAAGCCCCAGATCAGCACATGATTGAACATAAACATGAAAAGCGCGGCCGGCCATAAATCCAGTCTGCCATTAATGGCGCGGTAGGCGGCGAGAGTCCCGCCGGCCAGGGTCAACATGCATAACAAAGTAAACCAGCGGCCCAGTTCCAGCGGCGCGACGAAACCGGCCAGCGGCGTCAGCAGCAGGTCGACCGCCAGATTCGGTTGCAGGCCCCAGTTCAGGCGGTAACTCCCGGCCAGCGCCTGGTCCTGCCCGATCTCGGCCAGGATCCGGATTCGCGCCATGTGATTGGGCATGTTCGCCAGCGGCACAACATCGACCAGGAACAGCGGCACGGCCGCCGCCAGCATCAGCACCGCAAACACCGCCAAAAGCGCGCGATTGCTCAACGGCGGATCGCTCGCGGCGTTCGCTGAGCTGTCCGTTACCGGGTCGCTTCGTGGCGTCATGCTGGTGCTCAAAAGAAACGTCTCACAATGAGGAACGGCCATGGTCTGCCGCCGTTTAATACAGGGTTTTAATTTAATTCAACGTTAATCGATGTTGGGCAATGCGGCGCAGACGAGATAATTCAAGTGGCGCACGGGCCGGAGCATCGACCTCGCTGCGAAAACGACCCCATGCAAAGACGTTTTCCGCAGGTTACAGGACGGCTGTAGCTACCACGGATAAGATGCCATTATGGCCGGGGTAGGGTTGTCGCGGATGAGGGCGGATTTCGGGGTGATCAACCTGGTCGCACCCGATAGCGCCGGTTCTTTTGTGCGATCACACCGGAATTACACAAATCCCGGCTCGGATTCCAACGGATGTTTCTCTTGTTTGTTCTTATAACTAATTGATTTTATTATGGTGCCCGCTGCCGGACTTGAACCGGCACTCCCGTGAGGGAAACGGATTTTAAGTCCGTTGCGTCTACCAATTTCGCCAAGCGGGCAGACGTGTGTTTCTGCGGGTTTTGGCCGCGCAGTGCAAGGGTGGTTTTCACTTTTGTCCAATGTGGTTTTCAATTTCCATTCTCCGGGACGTTCCAACCTGTCAATCACCGAGAGATCAATCGCGTCTATATTCACCAATTTTGTATAGCGTTGCGGCTCGTCGAGACCGTCGACAAGGCTCCCGCCGTGGCCCGCCGCTACCTGACCGGCGGCCCGTCGACCCTATACGCGGTGCGCGCCACCGCCTGGGAAAAGCGCCCGATCCAATCGTGGCGTGCTTTCCCTTTCGGGGCATAAAGGGCGCCACCGCCAACGGAGCCGCCCTCCTCCCCCAGGCCCAGGCCAGCCAACCGGGCGCAACCGATGGCCGTTAATTCCGGCAGGCCCGTGACCCGCACATGCCGCCCCAGAACGTCGGCGAGGAACTGGCAAATATAGGCATTGTTGGCGAGCCCTCCGTCGATGGAAATTTCATCGCCAATCGGCGTGATCTCATGCATTGCAGCGATCACTTCGGCGATGCGCAGCGCCACCCCTTCCAACACCGCCTGAACCATATCCAACGGCCCGATGTCCAACGACAACCCTTCAAATACCGCGCGCGCCTCGCGGCGCCAATGCGGACAGGCCAGGCCGGACAGCGCCGGCACGAACACCAGGCCACGCTCGATGGCCGGTGGATTTTGAAAGCCGTTAATTTCCGCGAATGTCGAAAAAAGCCCGATAGAACGCGCCCAGTTCAGGGCCGAGCCGGCATTGTAGACGCCGCCATCCAGGGCGAACACGGGCGCGCCGCCGTCCAGGCGCCAGGCCACCGTCGGCAACAGCCCTTCGGCATTGTCGAGAACCGGGTGATCGCCGCTGATGGCCAGGGCGAACGCGCCGGTACCGAGCGTCACCTTGGCGTCACCCGGCCGGCGACAGCCATGACCGAACAACGCGGCCTGTTGATCCACCACGCTCGCGCGCAGCGGCACCCCGCGGCCGTTGATTTCAACATCGCCATATTCATCCTGGGTCGAGAGGATATCCGGCAATGTTTCCATCGGCACCCCGAACAGATCGCAAAGCTCCGCATCCCATTGCAGGGTTTGCAGGTTCATCAGCGAGGTGCGCGACGCGGTGGTAACATCTGTCACGCAACGGCCCACCAGGTTTTGCAGGAAAAAGGCATCCGTCGTGCCAAGCGCCAGGCGCCCTTCGCGCAGCAAGGTTTTGGCCTCGGGCACCTGTTCGATTATCCACGCCATCTTGGAGGCCGAAAAATACGGATCGAGCGGCAGGCCGGACAGCGCCTTAACGTGGCTTTCGTGGCCCTCGGCCTTCAGTCGCTCGGTGACCTTGCTTGTGCGGTCATCCTGCCACACGATCACCTGGCTGATCGGCTCGCCGGTTTCGCGGTCCCACGCCAAACAACTTTCACCCTGATTGTCCAGACCAAGCGCATCCGCGTCGCCCAGGGCCTCAGCCGCCGCCCATACGTTTTTGAGCAATTCACGCGGGTCATGCTCGACCCACCCGGGATGGGGCATGGATTGAGCATGCTCGGCCGAGAAGCGAACTTGCGCCTCGCCGTCACACAGCATCAAGGCGCGGGAACTGGTGGTTCCCTGATCGATCGCGCCAAATTTCATCGCCGTCGTCTCCGCTTTATACCAGGGCTCGTCAGTCAGGATCGCAAGGTGACGGTTAATGCCTTGCACCGCGTGGGGATGCGCAACGCGGACAGGGGGATCGACAACCGCCGCTCGGGCAGGGCTGAGAACCGCTTTTGCCAGATCGTCACGCCATCGGCGGATACGGTCAACTGTCCCGTTGCCGCGCTCGACACGCGCAATTGAAGCTGTTGCATACCGTCGCGACGGTCGGGTATCAACATTTGCGGCACGACCAGCTTAAGGGGTGCTTCGCATGACACGCGAATGTCTGGAATTTCACCACCGGGATACGGGACGATATCGCCGGCCTCGAGATCGGCGGCGATCCATTTGGCCGCCGCCGTGCCTTCGCGGAAGCACCAGCCCGCGGTTTCCACCGGGCGCAACAGATTGCCGGCGGCGAAATACGCGGGATCGCTGCAACGCCCGAATTGGTCGATCACGGGGCCGCCGCTCATCGGGTCCAGCGCCAGATGCGACAGCCGCGCCAGACTGGATTCCGGAACGAAGCACCCGGTAAACAGCACCCCGTCGCACGCAATGTCCTGAAGATCGCCCCTGGCATTTTGCACCGTGACGCCATCGACCCAGTCGCGGCCGTGGATGGCGTGCAGTTGTGTTTCGTAATACAGTGGCACCCCCAGAACGCGCGGATAGAACTGCGCCGGCTGGCGGGCGGTGATGCGGTGGCCGGTTTCGATCATGGCGACCGGCTTCATGCCCGCGCCCCGGGCGGTATGGAGGGCCGAAAAAGAAACCAGTTCGGTGCCCACGATCAAGGGACGATTGCAAGGCCGCAAATTCTGAAGATTGACCATCGACTGCAAGATGCCGGTGGTAAAGATGCCCCCCGGCCGACCGCCGGATACCAGGCGCGCGGAACGCGGCGTTTCACGCACGCCGGTGGCGATCAGGACGCGCCGGGCCTTGATGACAAGCGGCCCGTCGGGGGTCGCTACACTGAGCTCGCCACCGGGATATAGCGCGACAACGCCATGACGGGTGCGGATATCGACGCCGGAACGCTCGGCCAGGGACACTGCTTTTCGCGCATAGGCCATTCCGCTATGGACCCAGCCGAATTCACGCATGCCGAAGGGAATATGCGCGCATTGCCGGGGGATGCCCCCGGCCGCAACATCGCGTTCCAGAACCACCACATTGGAGGCACCGCGCCGGCGCAGTTCCACCGCGGCGGCAAGTCCCGCGGGCCCACCGCCGATGACGACGACATCGGGGGTCTGGTTGGGGCGATCAGTCATTGGTCTTCCCCTTCGAGAGTTCAGGGGTGATGCGTCCCAATGTCAGTTCGGCCAGGCGGTGGGTGCAATAAAAACCCTGACAGCGCCCCATCGTGGCCCGGGTACGCCGCTTCAGCGCGCCAAGGCTCTGCGCGGCCAGGGGCCCCTTGAGCGCCGCTTCGATTTCGCGCTCCGTCACCAGTTCACAATGGCATATGATTTCGCCATACCCTGGCTCGGACCAATCGCGGGGCCGATCCTCCGCCAGATTTGGCACCCGTGGCCATAACGGATCCGTCAGCGCTTCGTGGCGACGGCCCATGTCTTCGTAGAGGCCGTAAACATGGCGCGCAATGCCAAGCGAACTGGTCAGCCCGGTGGAACGAATACCCCCCACCGTGATCCAGTTTTGCGCCGCGTGCGCCTTGATGCGGTACTCCTTGCGCTCACTTGCGGGGCGGATACCGGCATAAGTCGCGCTCACCCCCATCCCGCGAAGGCCGGGAATCAATTCCTCGGCCTTGCGCATCAGCATCTCCAGTGTCGCCCGGTCGACGGAGGCGTCGGCGCGATCGTCCTGTTCCTCGGCGGTTGGCCCGACCAGAAGGTTGCCGAACGCGGTGCGCGTCAAAACAATACCCTTGGTGCGCTCGTCGGGCACCGGCAAGACAATCGAGGACAACAATTCCGCCGCCGCCTTGTCATAGACCACGAACTGGCCCTTGCGCGGCTTGATGGTGAATTCGGTTGCGCCCAGCAGATCGCGATCCAGCAGATCCCCGTAAAGACCGGCGCAATTGATTACCGTTTTTGCCCGAACGGCGCCCGAACCGTCATTCAGGATCCAGACCTGATCGTCAAAATGGCCGTTTTTCACCTCGACGCCGAATCGTACTTCGCACCCGTTGCGCACGGCCTGCAACAGATAGGCATAAGGCGCGGACCACGGGTCGATGACGTATTCCCGTGGAACCAGAACCGCGCCCATGATGCCAGGCCCGAGGGCTGGCTCACGGCGCCAGGCCTCGTCGGGGTCGATCAGGCATGCGTCGCCGACTCCATTGGCGTGGGCCTGGGCGACAATGCCATCCAGACGCGCCAACTGATCCCGCGACCATGCCACGACCAGCGCGCCGGTCTTCAAAAGCGGCAGATTGAGGCGCTCGTGAATGTCCAGGTATTCGTCGTGGCCGGCCTTGACGCACTGCAATTCAACGGAATCATCTGGTGCATCGAATCCGGTGTGGAGGATGGCGCTGTTGCCCTTTGACGCACCGGACAGAATATCCGTGTCTTTTTCAAGCAGGATAACGCGCGCGCCCTGAAGCGTAAAACGGCGCGCCACGGCACAACCGACGACACCACCGCCAATCACCGCCACATCGTATAACTCGCCGCTGCGCATTTCCCGTGCCCGTTCTATTATAGCTAATATCGGTAGCGGCAATTTTTTCAATGACTTTTATGACCGAATGGTCTCAAATAATGACCGTTCGGTCAAATAAAAAGCGACCCCATGATCTTTGTCCATGGGATCGGGAGATTCCGCCGTGAAGGTAAATATACGTCGAGACGCCATTACCGATCTTGTCAATCAGGCGGGCGCCATCACGGTCGAAGAATTGGCCGAACAGATGGACACATCGCGTGAAACGATTCGTCGAGACCTCAATCTGCTGGTCGATCGCGGACGCATTCGCAAATATCATGGCGGCGCATCGGCCCTGGCGCCCACCGAGGAAAACGCATTTCACCTGCGCATGGGCGAAATGGCAGGCGCCAAGCGCTTGATCGCACGCCAGGCCGCCGCGCTGTTCAAGCCCGGCGACAGCCTGTTCATCGATACCGGTTCGACCACCGTCTATTTTGCCGAGGAACTGTCACGCGCCGGGCACATCTCGGCGATCACCAACTCCACCGCCATCGCCAGGCTGATGCATGGCGCGAAAAACGCAAACCAGGTGTTCCTGATCGGCGGCGAATATGCCGGTGATGCGTCCGAGACTGTCGGTCAATTGGCGCTGAGTCAGATCGCGCAATTCCACGCCGATCACGTGGTGCTCACCATTGGCGGCCTGTCCGCCGACGTGGGCGCGACGGATTTCGATATCAAGGAGGCTGAAGTGGCGCGCGCCATGCTCGCCCAGGCGCATACCCTGACAATTCTTGCCGACGCAGCCAAACTTGGCCGCACCGCGCTGTTTGAGGTCTGCCCCATCTCGCGCATCGACCGTCTGGTTACCGAAGACGGCGTTTATACAACGCCTGCCGATATCCTCGACCTTCTCAAGGTTTCGGGTGGCGCGTCAAGTTAAGATAGCGCCAACCAGCAAGCGCGCATGGTCAGGGCGGTTCAAGTCAGGGCGGTCGGGATAATGCCGCGCAGGAACCCATCAATGATTAACCAGGCCGCGACCCCTAGCGTGGTGAGCAGCATCAGCCAGAACAGACCGGCCCCCAGACCGCCGCGCGACCGTTTCCGGCGCGGCGCGCAGGCGTCGATGCTGCCCAGTAAAATCAGCCGGGCCGTGTTTCCCAGCGTGACGCCGGGATCGAGCTGGATTCTTTTCGACTTCACAAGGTCACCCACTCGCAATGGTTACGACCCGTTAGTATAGCATATTTTATGAAAATTAATAGAGCATTTATCGAATGAACCGTGATTCTCCGCTTTAGCGCCCGTGAGCACCGACTCTTCCGAGTCGCATAGAATTCAACCGAGCGGTATCAAGTTTCCTGCTCGAGCATCATCCGATCCAATGGATCGGATAAAGATGCTCTATCTTCTTAAAATGGCGAGCAATATCCGATCGGACCGAACCGGTTCGGTCCGATCGGATATTGCTCTAGAC
>JADFVY010000507.1 GCA_015222795.1 Pseudomonadota bacterium
AAGTTGTAATGCAGCATGAAATGCTCACGATACTCGCCTTCCAGCGCATCGATGATCTGCTCGTCCTGGCCGGTGCCCAGCGTATTGACCACAAGCGCCTGGGTCTCGCCGCGGGTAAACAGCGCCGATCCGTGAGCGCCTTCCAGAATACCGACCTCGGCCACGATCTGGCGCACTGTCTTGGTGTCCCGACCGTCGATGCGAATCCCGGTTTTCAGGATGTTGCCGCGCACGATTTCCTTTTCAAGCTTCTTGAAAAGACCCGCCGCCATTGCAACGTCGAACTTTTCTTCCTCCATCTGCTTGAGCGCGCCATCCTTGGCCGCGGACACGGCCTCGACGCGCTCTTGCTTGACGGTCTTGGAATAGGCGTCGCGCAGTGGCTTCTCGGCGATCTCCCACAGACGGGTTTTGACCGGCTCGACACCCTCCTCGGCCGCCGGCAGCGCCCAGGGCTCCTTGGCGCAGTCGTCGGCGAAATCCATGATGAATTCGATGACTTCGCGGATCGCCTTATGGGCAAAGCTAACACCGCCCAGCGTCACGTCCTCGTCGAGTTCCTTGATCTCGGACTCGACCATCAGCACGCCTTCCATGGTGCCTGCGACGAGCAGGTCCATGTCGGAGGACGGCAATTCATCCATCTGCGGGTTCAAGACGTATTTGCCATCGATATAGCCGACACGCGCGCCGCCGATCGGTCCCAGGAACGGAATGCCCGAAATTGTCAGCGCGGCCGACGTGCCGATCAGGCTGACAACATCCGGGTCGTTCTCCAGATCATGCGCCAGTACGGTGCAGATGACCTGGGTCTCGTTGCGGAATTCCTTGTGGAACAACGGCCGGATCGGCCGATCGATCAGGCGTGAGGTCAGGGTCTCCTTCTCGGAAGGCCGCCCTTCGCGTTTGAAAAAACCGCCGGGAATTTTGCCGGCGGCGAACGTCTTTTCCTGATAGTTGACCGTCAGCGGGAAAAAATCGATTCCCACGCGGGGTGTTCGCTGCGCCACGGCGGTGACGAGAACCTGGGTCCCTCCGTAGGTTACCAGGACAGCACCGTCCGCCTGGCGCGCGATGCGCCCGGATTCGAGAATCAGTTTACGACCGCCCCAGGTGGTTTCCTTGCGGGTTATCTTGAACATAGAGTCTTCCTTTACTTCCGTCCTTCACGCGGGCAACCGGATCGCGCCCGCGGGGTATGCCAGGAATTCCTGGCACTAATACTGCGGCCAGCATGGCTCATTCCATGCCGCGCCGCTTTCCTGCAACGCGCCCCGCCCCCGGAAAGTTGGGCGTGGGCGTGCAAAAAGGGCCGTGGCGTTAACGGCGCAGCCCAAGTTCCTTGATGATATTGTCGTAGCGCGAGACTTGCTTGCGCTTCAGATAATCCAGCAGACTGCGGCGCTGGCCGACCATGGAGATCAGGCCGCGACGGGTGTGAAAGTCTTTTTTGTGCTGGTTCAGATGGTCTGTCAGGTTCTTGATCCGCTCTGTGAGGATCGCGACCTGGACTTCCGGCGAACCGGTATCGCCATCCTTGGCGCCGAATTGTTTGATAAGCTCTAGCTTCCGCTCTGCGGTAATCGACATCAAATCCTCCTGGGATTTCAAAGGTTCAAAACACGAACGGGCTGGATTTCTCCGGCGGTATAGCGCACCAGGGCGACGGCTTTTCCGTTCGCCATGGCAAGGGCCGTATCGCCGCTTTCAAGATCGGCAATTCGGTCCAGATCGGCTTTCCGCAACAAGGAAACTGCCTGTCCGTTTCGCAAGGATCCTGCTTCGATATCGGTCACGGCCAGGGCCGGGATGTCGTCCAGCGCGGTCTCGACCGGAAGCAGGTATTCACAAGCGGCGGAAACATGCATATTTTCCCTCAGTTCGTCCAGCGAAATCGCACTTTTTTCGTCAAATGGCCCAACCTGGGTGCGGCGCAGGGCCGACAGATGTCCCACCGTACCCAAAGCCAACGCGATATCGCGTGCCAGGGCCCTTATATAGGTGCCCTTTCCGCAGACCGCCTCGAGTACCGCATGGTCCGTGTCGGGCATCTCCAGCAACCGCAGTTCGTTGATCGTGACCATGCGTGGCGGCATCTCCGGCGCCTTGCCTTCGCGCGCCAGATTGTAGGCCCGCTTGCCGTCGAGCTTGATCGCCGAGTAGGCGGGTGGGATCTGCTCGATTTCGCCGATGAAGCGGTCCAGAACCGCCTCGATCGCAGCGCGGTCCGGGCGCCCGTCCGATTCCGCCGTTACCGCACCGTCCCGATCCTCGGTGTCGGTTGCGACACCCCAGCGAATGGTGAACAGATAGCGCTTTACGCCGTCCACCACATAGGAGACCGTCTTGGTGGCTTCGCCCAGTGCGATTGGCAGGATTCCGGTGGCGAAGGGGTCCAGGGTGCCGGCATGGCCGGCCTTGGCCGCATCGAGATGTCGCTTTACCGCGCCGACGGCGGCGGTCGAGGTCATGTCTTCCGGTTTGTCCAGGATAATCCAGCCATGGACCGGCTGGCCCTTGCGTTTACGCGCCATCGTCCGTGTCGTCCCTGGTCAGGTCGCGGGCGACATTCGGGCTGCGCAGAATGGCGTCGACGCGCTGAGCTTCTTCGAACACCCGGTCAAGCTCGAAGTGAAGCCTTGGCGTGAATCTCATCGTAATGCGTCGTCCAAGCTCGTGGCTCAGGTAGGGTGCCGCATGGTTCAGGGCGCCGACAATCTCCTCCACGTCCCCGGCGCCGCCCAGCGGCATCACGTAGACCGTGGCGTGGCGCATGTCCGGGCTGGACCGGACCTCGGAAACGGTGATCGACTTGCCGGCCAGGGCCGGGTCGTGCAAATCCCCACGGCCTAGAAGCTCCGCAAGAATATGGCGCAATTCCTCGCCAACACGCAGTTGCCGTTGGCTCGGCGCCTTCCCTTTTTTCTTTCTGCTCATGATTTCCCGCTCGCCGCCGCTATAAACCCGGGCAGGCGCCTTGTCAGCGATCTCTGGCACTACCTCAAAGCGTGCGCGCGATTTCCTCGATCTCGAAGGCCTCGATTATGTCGCCGGCCTTGATGTCCTCGTAATTCTCGAACGCCATGCCGCACTCATATCCGTGCTGCACCTCGCGTACTTCGTCCTTGAAGCGTTTCAAGGTCTTCAGCTTGCCTTCGTGGATTACGACATTGTCGCGTAACAGGCGGACCCCGGCGCCGCGTTTGACCACGCCGTCGGTGATGTAACAACCACCGACCTTGCCAGACTTCGTGATGTTGAAAACCTCGCGGATTTCGGCATTGCCCAGGAACTTCTCGCGAAGCTCCGGCGGCAACATGCCACTCAGCATCGCCTTGATATCGTCCAGCGCGTTATAGATGATCGAATAATAACGAATATCGACCCCGTCCCGCTTGGACATTTCACGAGCCTGCGGATTGGCGCGCACATTGAAGCCGATGATCAGGCCGCCGGACGCGCGGGCCAGCGTAACGTCGGATTCGGTAATGCCGCCGACGGCGCTGTGCAGCATTTGCACCTTGACCTCGTCGGTGGACAGCTTGTTGAGGGAAGCGACAATCGCCTCGACGGACCCTTGCGCATCGGCCTTGACCACTACCGGAAGCTCGTTGGCTGAGCCTTCCTTGATTTGGGTGAACATCTCTTCCAGAGTACCGCGATCGGCTACCGTGCTGCGTTTATCGCGTTCCATGCGCTGGCGGTATTCGGCGATCTCGCGGGCCTTGGCTTCGTCCTCGACGACGACGAATTCGTCACCGGCGTCAGGGGTTCCCTGTAATCCGCCCACCACGACCGGCATGGACGGACCGGCACTTTTGACAGTGACGCCGTGATCATCGGTCAGGGCGCGCACACGGCCCCATTCGGCGCCGGCGATGAATATGTCACCTACATTCAGGGTGCCGCGCTGGACCAGGACGGTGGCAACCGAGCCGCGACCGCGCTCCTGGCGCGCCTCGACGACCGTGCCCCGCGCCATGCGGTCCGGATTTGCTTTCAGTTCCAGAATTTCAGACTGCAGCAAAATTGCCTCTTCCAGCTTGTCGAGGTTCATTTTCTTTGTCGCGGAAACCTCGATCTCCTGTACATCGCCACCCATGCTTTCAACGACGACCTCGTGCTGCAATAGTTCGTTGCGCACCTGGTCGGGGCTGGAGCCGGGTTTGTCCATCTTGTTGATAGCGATGATCAGAGGCACTTCCGCCGCCTTGGCATGGCGGATCGCCTCGATGGTTTGGGGCTGTACGCCGTCGTCGGCCGCGACCACCAGAACCACGATATCAGTGGCCTGGGCGCCGCGGGCACGCATACTGCTAAATGCCTCATGGCCCGGCGTGTCCAGGAAGGTGATCTGCTGGCCGTTAGACAGAGAGACGCGATAGGCGCCAATATGTTGTGTGATGCCGCCTGCCTCGCCGGCTACGACATCGGTCTCGCGTAGGGCATCCAGTAACGAAGTTTTGCCATGGTCGACATGGCCCATGACGGTGACAACGGGTGCGCGCGGCACCATATCCTCGGTGTTATCCACCTCGCCCTCGATCCCGATTTCTACATCCGACTCTGAAACGCGCTTTGCCTTATGGCCAAATTCAGTGACTACCAGTTCCGCCGTGTCGGCATCGATGGTCTCGTTGATGGTCGCCATTATGTCCAGTTTCATTAATGCCTTCACGACTTCCGCGCCACGCGCGGCCATGCGGTTCGCAAGGTCGGACACGGTGATTGTCTCGGGAATTATCACCTCGCGCACGGCCTTCTTGACACTGTCGGGGTCGATCGCTTTCTGGCGCTGTTTTTCCTTCTCCCTGGCCCGGCGCAGCGCCGCCATGCTGCGGCCGCGCGGAGAGCCGTCGTCACCATCCAACGCTCGGCTAATGGTCAGCTTGCCCGCGCGTCGGCGCGGTTCCTGGCGGCTGCGCGAGGGCGCCGGTTTTTCGGCTTTGGGCTTGATTCTATGCTTGGCGCCTGACGCATCCTCATCGCCGGTCGGCTCGATCGTAGCCAGGACAGGTGGTTCCTCTTGCGCGTGCACGCTATCATCCGCGGCCTTATTGCGCGCTTCTATTTTGCGGGCCGTCTCGTCGGCGGCGGCTTTGCGGGATTCTTCCGCTTCCTTAGCCTTGCGCTGGGTCTCTTCCTGGGCCGCGCGGCGTGCGGTCTCCTCGACTTCATGCTTGGTCTGGAGATCGACCAGACGCTGTTTCTCGTCGTCCGCGGCGGCGCCCTCCAGGGCACGGACCCGCGCCTCGCGCTCCCGCGTGGTCAGGTTGCGCGTTGCCGTTGTTGTTGTTGGTGCTGCTTCCGGCTGGTCGACCTCGACTGACGCCGCATGTGGGCTGACTGCGGTCATCTTGCCGCCAGCACCAGGCTCAAAGGTTCGCTTGCGCTTCACCTCGACCGTTACTTTTTTGGTTCGGCCATGGCTGAAGCTCTGACTCACTTGACCGGCCCCGACTGTTTTTTTCAGTTCGAGACGACCCGGCGAGCGTAGCGTCAGTTTGTTTTCTTTTTCTTCTTTGTTATCAGTCATTACAGTCCTCGTTCACGGCCATTACGCTCGGAATCCGTTCAGTTTCCGTGCTACCAATTCAAATTTTACAGCCAGCGCTCCGGGCGCCAGCACGGCATGGACCGCATGTTCGCGTCCGAAGGCGCGGCCCATCTCATCGCTTGTCAAACAGTTCAGGACGGTCAGGCCAGGCGCCAGGCGCCGCAGCTTTTCCCGTCCATCCTCGGCACCGTCCAGCGCCGCCAGCAATATCCCGGCTTCGCCTTGTTTCAGCCGGGCGCGGACTTTCTCGAATCCAGCGACTGCCTGACCGGCGCGGCGCGCCAGCCCAATCAGCTCTATGCAGCGGGCAACCAGAAGCTCTTCGACCTTCTGGTCCAGTTCAGGATTGATATCCAGGGCCCGACGCGCGGCGCGCGCAAACAGCTTGCGCGAAAGCGCTGTCTTAACGCTATCGCGGTCCGCGCTCAACCATATTCCGCGGCCCGGTGCTCGGCCGGATATGTCGGGGATCAGGTGTCCGGAAGGATCGACGACGAAACGCAGAAGGTCTTCGCGCGCGCGTGATTCGCCGGTGACGATACAGCGACGCTGTACCATCTGGCTATCTGCGGACGCCGCTGTAAGCGGCGTATCATGGCGAAGACCTGCCTGCATTTCCTGTGTTCGTCCTCCGGGCCATCGATCAGGCGCTCACGCCGTCGCTCGGCGCTGCTCCCTGTTCGTTAATGCTCACGTCTCCGGCTTCGTCCTCGTCCCCGGCTTCGTCAGTGGCGTTTGCGGCGGCCAGCTCTTCCGCGCTGAACCAGCCCGCATGGACGCGAGCAGCCATAATAATATTGTTTGCTTCTTCGGTCGAAAGGTCGAAGGCTCCAAGGATCGCATCCGCGCCCGAAGTCAGTTCGTCCGAAGCCAGATCAGCGAAATCTTCCAGCGTTTTTACGCCGGCTTCGCCCAACGCAACCAGCATGCCAACGGTAACGCCCGGAACCTCTGAAAGGTTATCCTCGACGCCCAGTTCACGCCGGCGCGTGGTCATCCGCTCTGCTTCCTCTTCCAGGAAGTTGGCGGCGCGAGCCTTCAGTTCCGCGCCGACCTCTTCGTCGAAACCCTCGATCTCCGTCAGATCCTCGATCGGCACATAGGCGATTTCCTCGATCGAGGAGAAGCCCTCGGTCACCAGCAGATGGGCGATAACGTCGTCCACGTCCAGCGCCTTTATGAAGCGCTCACTGCGCTCATGGAATTCGGTCTGGCGGCGCTCGGATTCCTGATCTTCGGTAAGAATATCGATATCCCAGCCGGTCAGCATCGAGGCAAGACGCACATTCTGGCCGCGCCGTCCGATTGCCAGGCTCAACTGGTCGTCGGGCACCACCACCTCGATCTTGCGAGTATCCTCATCCAGCACAACCTTGGCCACTTCGGCCGGGGCCAGCGCGTTGACAACAAAGGTCGCGGTATCGGCCGACCAGGGGATGATATCGATCTTTTCGCCCTGCAGCTCGGCAACGACCGCCTGGACGCGGCTGCCACGCATGCCGACGCAGGCGCCGACCGGGTCTATGCTGCTGTCATTGGAGATTACGGCGATCTTGGCGCGGCTGCCCGGGTCTCGCGCGACGGCGCGAATCTCGATGATGTTGTCGTAAATCTCAGGCACTTCCTGGGCAAACAGCTTGGCCAGGAATTCCGGATGGCTGCGCGACATGAAAATCTGCGGGCCGCGCTGTTCGCGACGCACGTCGTAGATATAGGCGCGCACGCGGTCGCCGCGGCGGAAACTTTCACGCGGCAGCACTTCGTCGCGGCGCAACACTGCCTCGCCCCGGCCCAGATCGACGGTCACGGTGCCAAATTCGAATCTCTTGACCAACCCATTGACGATCTCGCCGGCGCGGTCCTTGAATTCCTCGTACTGACGCTCGCGCTCGGCCTCGCGCACCTTCTGCACGATCACCTGCTTGGCGGTCTGCGCGGCGATGCGGCCAAAATCGATGGGCGGCAGCGGGTCAACGATGAACTCGCCGATTTCGGCGTCCGATTTCAGCTTCCGTCCCTGTTCCAGAGTGACCTGGGTGATTTCGTTCTCGACCTCTTCGGCGACCTCGGTATAGCGGGCCAGGGCGATGGCGCCGGTGGATCGATCGATATGGGCCCGGATGTCATGCTCATGCCCGTATTTCGAACGGCCGGCCTTCTGGATCGCCTGCTCCATGGCTTCAAGCACCTGTTCGCGCTCGATTCCCTTGTCGCGGGCTACCGTGTCGGCTACCGCCAACAACTCCACATGCATCTGCAATTGTTCTGTCATCGTCTGTATCTCTTTTTTCAGTCCGCCGCCGCGGCGGCAGCCAGCAGTTCATCGGTCATAACCAGCTTTGCCTGCTGGATATCGTCAATCGGCAATTCGATCTCACCGTCTTTTGCGTCCAGGCGAACAATCCCGTCCGTAAATTCCAGAATACGGCCCTGAAAACGGCGGCGCCCGTCTATCATGCCGTGGGTTTCGATCTTGGCCTCGTAGCCCGTATAGCGCTCATAATCTCGTGGCCGAACCAACGGCCGGTCGATACCCGGTGAACTCACCTCCAGCGTATAAGCATCGCGGATCGGGTCTTCCACCTCCAGCAACGCCGATACGGCGTGGCTGATATCGGCACAGTGATCGACGTTCATCGGTTTGCCATCCGCGCGATCGGCCATGATCTGCAGCGTCTGTTTCCGCGAGCCGAATATCCGCACGCGCACCAGTTCGTAGCCCATGTCGGTCAATGCCGGTTCGATCATCTTTTCGACCCGTCGGATCGGATCCATGCTCTTCGTCGCCTTCGGTTACCGGAACTAAAAAGGGCGGGCCCTCGGGGCCCACCCACTTTCTATCGATCGTTAATAACGACCGTATGGGATTCATTGATCGACTATTTAGGGCAAAACATGCCCGATTACAAGGGGAACCTCATGCCGTTCCGCGTTGCCGGCGGCGAAAAGCGAGGTAGGCGCAGGCGATTCCCCCGCCTACGGCTTTCGCTTCATAACGAGTAGGCGGCCAATCGTCTGGCCGGACCCGCCAATCTTGCGGTTCCTGCGCCGTCCACTCGAAGTCAGGGTGATTGATGGTGTGGAACAGCATCCACCGGATCAGCGGCATTTGGTCGCTGGCCAGGCGTAACTCGGCGCCGTCCTTCATCACGCGGGCCAGCCGGTCCAGATTTTCCGGGCCAACGAAGCGCCGCCGGTTATGACGGGCCTTGGGCCAGGGGTCGGCGAACAGCACGAAGGTGCGGCCGATCGAGGCATCAGGTAGATTATCAATCAGATCGCGCGCATCGTCGGCGTGGATTCGGATGTTTTCCAAGCCGTCGCGCTCGATTTCGCTCAGCAGCCGCGCCACGCCATTGATGAAGGGCTCGCAGCCGATCATTCCGACATCGGGGTGCATTCGCGCCTGTTCGGCCAGATGCTCGCCGCCGCCGAAGCCGACTTCCAGCCAGATGTCGCGCGGCGGCGGCTCGAACAGCATGGCCGGGTCGATCCGGTCTTCGCCCGGAACGACTCCTATGCGGGGAAGAAGCTCTTCGACCAGCCGTTGCCGGCCGGCCCGTAATGACCGGCCTTTGCGGCGGCCATAGAATACGCGTTTGCCGGCCTCACCCATGGCGTAATACCAAGGAGCGTTGATAATGACTCATTTGACCGGGTTCCCTTGACCGCTCGTCAGGCGCGGTCCGCGCCGTGGCGCGCGCACCACAAGCGGAGCGCAACGCAGCGAGCGGTCAAGGGAACCCGGCC
>JADFVY010000067.1 GCA_015222795.1 Pseudomonadota bacterium
AACTTCCACGACCTTGCGGTCACAGGTACCTGAAACCTGCGCGTCTACCAATTCCGCCACCTGGGCTCCGGGTGGGCCGGAATGTTGTTAAAGAGCACCCCTTTGTCAACGGATTTCCGGACCTTGATGAAAATAAATTGATAAATGGCCGTTTTTAAGGGACGGATGCGACGCTTTTGAACTGGCAAACGGATGCCCGGCGGGTGTAGTTTTCGGTCCGGTGACAAAATAATCGTCCAGGCAACATTTCGGAGCATCGCGATGAGAGGCAAGTTGGTCACGGTTTTCGGCGGAACGGGCTTCGTCGGCCGCCACCTGGTGCAGCGACTGGCGACCGCCGGCGCGCGGGTGCGCGTCGCGGTGCGCCACCCCAAGGACGCGGCCCCGATGCAGCCGATGGGCGATGTCGGCCAGATCGCCGCGGTACGGGCCTCGGTGACCCATGAGGGATCCGTCAAGGCCGCTGTTGCGGGCGCCGACGCGGTCGTGAATCTGGTTGGCATTCTGTACGAAAGCGGCCGGATGACCTTCGATGCCGCACATCGCCAGGGAGCCGGGAACGTGGCCCGCGCGGCGAAGGAAGCCGGCGTCGGCCGGCTGGTCCATATGTCGGCGCTGGGCGCGGACCCGGAATCCCGTTCAAAATACGCCACCAGCAAGGCGGCCGGCGAGGAAGCGGTCCGCGCGGCCTTCCCTCAGGCCGCCATCGTGCGGCCCAGCGTCGTTTTCGGGCCGGAGGACGGATTTTTCAATCTGTTCGCATGGATGGCGAGCCTCTCGCCGGTCCTGCCGGTATTCGGATGCCCGAGGCCGAGCTTCCATGACGGCCGCATCGACATTTACGGCGATGGCGGGGTGAAGTTCCAACCGGTCCATGTCGGGGACGTGGCCGCGGCAATCGTGAAATGTATCGAGGACCCGGCCTGCGCCGGCAAGACCTTCGAGCTGGGTGGCCCGGCCGTATACAGCTTCAAGGAAATCATGGAGATGATCTGCCGCGAGACCGGCCGCAAACGCCTGCTGATGCCGGTCCCCTACGCGCTGGCGACGATGAAGGCGGTCTTCCTGCAACTGCTGCCCAAGCCGCTGCTGACCACCGATCAGGTGGAAATGCTGAAGACCGACAATGTGGTTTCCGGCGACCTGCCGACGCTGGCGGACCTCGGCATCGAACCAACCGGTCCCGAGGGCATCATCCCGACCTACCTGGACCGCTACCGGGCCGGCGGCCGCTTCACGAGGCCGCGCCCGGCATAGGCAGGCCGATTATATAGACCCACCAGAGCAACAGGATGCCCAGCGCGATCCGGTAGATGACGAAGGGGCCGAAGCTGGAGGTTTGCAGCCAGCGCATCAGCACCGCGATGGAGGCGATGCCGGCAACGAATGAGAGCCCGATGGCGATCGCCGCGTCATAGCCGAGCGCGACATTGCCGGCCTGCCATACCTCGACACCCTTCAGCACGGCGGCGCCGATGATGGTGGGGATCGACAGCAGCATCGAGAAGCGCGCGGCCTCTGCCCGCTCCATGCCAAGGAACCTCCCGGCGGTCATGGTGATGCCGGAGCGACTGGTGCCGGGGATCAGCGCCAGCACCTGCGACAGGCCGATCAGCAAGGCCCCGACCGCGCCCACATGCTCGATACGGTTTACGGTCATGCCGAGCCGGTCGGCGAGCCACAACAGCAGGGCGAAGCCGATGGTGGCCCAGGCGATCAGTTCGACACTGCGGAAAACAGTCTCCACGAGATCCTTCGCCAGGAACCCGACGATTACGATCGGCAGGGTGGCGATCAGCAGCATGATGGCGAGGCGCGCGTCCGGCCCACTGCGGAATGTGGCAAGACGCAGCGTGCCGGCCATGACCCGCCCGACATCACGCCAGAAATAGATCATGACCGCCAGCAGGGTGCCCACATGGACCGCGATGTCGATGGCGACGCCCTGGTCATCCCAACCCAGGACGCGGGAGGTCAGCACCAGATGCCCCGATGAACTGATCGGCAGGAACTCGGTCAGCCCCTGAACCACCGCCAGAACGAGAATATGATATAGCGCCACGTTATTGTTCCCCGACTTCGATTTGCGCGTCCCCGCCGTTGCTTATGCCACAGAGCTTCACGCCCCGCCACCACCGCTCGCCGCCTTTAAATAGGGCCGATTCGGGCTTTATTGGGGTGCGATATTGTTTCATGTGCGGAAACAAGCAATCTCCGGGGTAAATAATCAGTCATAAAGGTAATGATTACTGACTTAAATTGCTATTTTTCCTCGCATCCCGCCGATTGTTCGGTTATAGATGCCGGTCCGTGCTAACCGCGCGGCATAAATAACAGGGCAAGCTCCGACCCACCGGACCGGGTTCGGGAGCGGCAACAAACCGGACAAGCAAATGACGAAAAAGACCAAAACGGCCAACGAGGCCGCACCAAACATCCCCGCGGCCGACTGGAAAGGCATGCTTCAGTTCACCGATACCGAACAGCATATGCCCGACAAACGGACCGCCGATGAACGCCGCGTGGATTTCGACGAAATCTATCGCGAGTACGAGACGCCGCGCGCCGCCGAGCAATCCTCGCGCTGTTCGCAATGCGGCGTGCCGTTCTGTCAGGTCCATTGCCCGCTGCACAACAACATCCCCGATTGGCTGATGATGACGGCGGCCGGCCGGCTGGAGGAAGCCTACGAGCTGTCGTCGGCGACCAGCAACATGCCGGAAATCTGCGGCCGCATCTGCCCGCAGGATCGGCTTTGCGAGGGCAATTGCGTTATAGAACAGTCCGGCCACGGCGCGGTAACCATCGGATCGATCGAAAAGTACATCACCGACACCGCTTGGGAGAAAGGCTGGGTAAAACCGGCCAACCCATCGGTCGAGCGCAAGGAATCGGTTGGCATCATCGGCGCCGGCCCGGCCGGCATGTCCGCCGCCGAGGAACTGCGCCGCAAGGGCTATCAGGTCCATGTTTACGATCGTTATGACCGGGTTG
>JADFVY010000508.1 GCA_015222795.1 Pseudomonadota bacterium
TCACGGATATGCGTTACTGCCTCTGAACCCCAACCGATCGTTCCTGAGGCACTCTCGAGCGAACTTAACGGATAAAGCGCTAGCCCGAGCCCAGCACCCAATTGCCCAAGGTTAGGATGGCGAGGGAAACTACGCCGCATAACACTTATTCAATGGCAGGTCACAATTTGCTCTGACAATGCCGTGCCTGCCTCTGCGCAGGGGATGACCCGTGGCGCCGGTTCAGATTGGTTTGGGTTCATAGACAAGGTCAGGTTCTCCGCAGTTTTCCAGGATTGCTTCGCGTGCCTTCTGGCGAAGTTGTAGCGCCGCCTCCCATCCCGTCCCCTCGGGAATGATCGGCTGGCTGAAGGCGATGGTCACGCGTCCGCGGCGCGGGAACGAACTGTCGGCCCGCAGGATCGAACGGGCGCCCCTTATGGCGGCGGGTACGACGGGCAGGCCGGCCTCCGCCGCGGCGATGAAGGCACCCATATGGAAGGCCCGCAAGCCCGGCATCCGGTCGAAGGTGCCTTCGGGATAGAACACCAGCGTGTCACCGGCCTTCAGCGCGTCGGTCATTCTCACTGCATCCGAGACACCGGTGGCCGGGTCGAAGCGTTCCACGAAGGCTGTGCCCAGCCGCCTCAGGAACGGCCCGGTGACGGGGCCCTCGACCAGTTCGCGCTTGGCCACGAAACCGATCGTCGGTGGCAAAACGGCGGCCAGCACCATGCTGTCCAGATAGCTGGCATGATTGGCGACGACGACACATGGTTCGCCGCGCGGAAAATTGGCCGCGCCCTCGATGGTCGGTCCCGCACCAATCAGTCGCAACATCAGGCCGGCGGCGGCGCGCAAAAACGCCCGGCGTTGGCGCAGGCCGGGCAGAACCATCACACCCAGCCAAACGAAGGGCCCGATCCCACGATAGACAACCCAGAACCATCCCGTGAAGGCGAGCGCCCTTAGCCCCCGCACATAGCGCCGCAGGGTCGGGCGCAGGCTGGCGCGCAAAAGGCCGAAACCCTGCTGCCACAATGTGGATGGTGGCCGTCCGGTTCGGCCGGCGGCATAGAGTTCGTGGCAGGCGGCGCGGCGGATCTTGCCGCTGGCCGTCTTCAATATGGTGCCCGGCCGCGCCAGCAGGATATCGTCCGGCGGCAGGTCGGTTATGGCGGCGACGATGTCGCGAATGCTGTCGCGGATTTCTTCGCGGCGTGCGAGGTCCTGTTGTTTTGTCTCGGCCATCACCACTAGGCCCTCGGTGGCGCGCGTCGGGTCCCAGTGCCCGAAGACGGCGACGCGACCCCGGCGCACGTCGGGGACTTCCGCCACCGCCGCCTCGATCTCGTCGGGATAAAGATTGCGCCCGGCGCGCAGGATGACATCCTTGATGCGCCCGGTCACATGGATCTCGCCGCCGGCGATATAGGCCAGATCGCCGGAATCGAGCCATCCGTCGCGCACCAGCTCACGGGTCTTGTCGGGGTTGCGCAGATATCCGGACGTCGCCGATGGGCCGCGGAATTCCAGCCGTCCTTCCTCGCGTTCGCCGAGCTCCCGCCCGGACTCGCCGACGATTCGCACCTCGTGGCCGGGAACCGGCAGGCCGCAACTGACGAATTCGGCGACCGGCTCGCTGCTGTCGCCGGCCGGCACGGCACGGCCGGACGCGGCCAGGGGCTTGCGCAGGATGCGGTCGATCAGGGGGCCACGGCCCAGCGGTGTCGAGGTCAACACCACGGCGTTTTCCGCCAGGCCGTACATCGGGGTCAGGGCATCGCGCCGGAAGCCATAGGGCTCGAAACGCTCGCAGAAACTCTCCAGCGTCATAGGGCTGATTTCCTCGGCGCCGTTGCCCGCCATGCGCCACGAGCTCAGATCCAGCCCCTCGAGCAGGCCTTTCTCGATCTTCCTGACGCAAAGCTCATAGGCGAAATTGGGGCCGGCCGACAGCGTGGCGCGATAGCGATGGACCGCCCACAGCCAGCGCTCGGGCCGCGCCAGGAAAGATAACGGCGACATCACCACGACCGGGCAGGCGTGATACAGGCTGCCCAGCCAGTTCCCGATCAGCCCCATGTCATGATAGAGCGGCAGCCAGCTCACTACCACATCGTCGGGCGTGGCGCGAAAGATCTGGCCGATCGCCCGGATGTTCGCCAGCAGATTGGCATGGGTCAGCATTACGCCCTTCGGGTCGCCGGTGCTGCCCGACGTGTATTGCAGCAGCGCCAGATCGTCGCCACGCAGCATGAGGCGCGGCTCCCCGGCCGCTGGCCGGCGCAACTCTTCCACGGTAACCACATGGCGCAGATCCGGCGCCAGCGCCCTAACGATGCGGGCGAACAGCCGCGTTTCCTTCGATGCGATCAGAACGAGCGCCCGCGCGTTGCGGAGGATACCGGCCTGGCGCCGCAGGTGGTCCTCTATCTGAGCGCGGCGCAGCGGTGGATAGATCGGCGTCGGCACGCATCCCGCCAGCAGCACGCCCAGGAAGGCGTAAAAAAACTCGGCCCCCGTTGGCAGCATGATCGCCACCGCGTCGCCCGGCTCTAGCCGCTCCTCGCGCAGGCCTGCCGTTACCGCCTGCGCGCCGTCCCACAGGGTGCGATACGAAAATGCCTCTTCATCCGCGTCCGACGACAACAGGCGGATTGCCGTGCGGTCCGGATGGGTTTCCGCATGGAAGGCCAGCATCTCGACCAGTGTCTGGGTGGTGGCTGGCGCCGGCCTTGCCGCGCCGGTTACCGGCTCGGCAACGGCGCGCAGCATCGCCGCAGCCTCTTCCGGATGGGCGGCTTCCAGAGCAGAGAGTAGGTCGGCCGGCGTGACCGCCTCCATCAGCGTTTGTTCCGCCAGCCTGACGCCGAATCCGCGTTCGATCCTCAGCGACAGTTCCAGCCTGGCCAGGCTGTCTATGCCGAGGTCGCGGTCCAGTATGCTGTCGGGGAGAACTTCCAGCGTTTCGCGCCGGCTCGGCTCCAGCTCGATCGCCAGATCGCGGACGATCATATAGAGCCGTTCCGCCTTTGCGTCGGTGGCGCCTGTGCGGTCTGCGCTTGTCCCGGTTTCAGCCATGGCTCCCCGGCATTGTCAGAGACCTGTATACCTCGGACGAACCCAGTAAAGCCCATGTGCGAAGGTCACGCATTGAGATGGGTCAAAGGGGGGTGGCTACACCCCCTCGACGATGCAGCGCAGCCGATCCGCCGCGCCGGCCGCAATATCCGCTTCCAGCGGCAAAGCGGACGTAGATGAAGGTCGCGCCGGAGGTCTGCAGTTGACCCCAACCGGACGTTTTGTTTCCGCAAGCGACCCCTTTTATGGGAGCGGACCCTCGGATTCCTCTGCTTTATTGAGAGCAACGCGGGTCGCAATCGGCCCGAAGATTTCAAATACGACCGTGGTTCCTATGGTGACGGTCAGAATAACCTCGCGCAAATCCGGGAAATGATCACCCGCAACGAGCGCCATCCCGACGGCGACGCCGGCTTGCGGTAGCAGGGCGACGCCCATCCATCGACGATGGTTGTCTTGAGCGGCGCCAAGTCTACCGCCCACCCATCCTCCGGCGATCCGGGAAATCGTGCGTAGCACGAGAAAAGCACCGGCGATCAAGCCGAATTCCCACCAACGATCCGTGTGCAGCGCGGCGCCGGCAAGAAAGAAAAACAGGATCATGAATGGCCATTCGATATGTTCGATCTCGTGGAAGGCACGGGTGTGGTGTTTGGCCAAATTGACCACGATCATGCCGGCTACGATACCGGCGATCAAGAAGGACACCTTCAGCCAGACAGCAACGCCAGCGCACAGGAACACGACGCCAAGTGCCTCGGCCTGCATCGGTTCGCCGGGGCGAAGGCGGCCAGTCAGAAAGGCCGCCGGAAAGCCAATTATGGCACCGACTGCAATCGCTCCGAACAGCTCCCAGAGTCCTTGCTGGAGCGCGATAAGGACAGCGTTTCCGACCAGCACATTGGCGCCGATCAGCATCAATGAAAAGGCAATTAGACCCCAGGCGTCATCGATGGCAACAATGCCTTCAAGAGTTTGAGCGAATTCCCCTTTCGCGCCAGTCTGTCTGATTACGTCCAGCGTTGTCGCCGGAGCTGTGGCAGTCGCAATACCCGACAGCAGAAGCGCAGTCTCCGGCGCGACGCCCAGCACGATTAATCCGCCGCCGACGACAATGACGGTGGTAGTGACGACTACAAGGGACGTCGTCAGGATTTGCCTACCGTGACGCCGCAGCTGGGAACGAGACAACGACCCGCCAAGCAGAAAGGCGACCATCGTCAAAGCCACTGACGCCAGGAGTTCATACCAGTCGCTCAACTGCGGCGGCAGAATATCAAAGCCGGCGGGTCCGGCCAAAACGCCAAGCATCATAAGCGAGGTCACCCTTGGCAACCACGTACGCCGCCCAATCTCGTCTGCAGCCAGGCCGATGACAAACAGGCCACCCAGCGTCATCAGGGTCAGGTGTATCTCCATTCAGCGGGACTCCTCCGGTGCGGGTGCCGGGCTATGCGGGGAGGTTGGCACGACTATATCAGCGATCGCGCAGATCCAAAGCGCTCTCTCACAGTATCATCGACGATTGCACCCACAACGCGGGCGCGGTAGCAGCAAAACGGTCCACGGGTTCAAACCGGATGACTTAGGCCGCAAATGGCTAAGAGCTGCGGTTCTGCGGCATCATAGAGTACGACAGCTCTCAGGCGGTAACCGGACATTTCGTGCTTTAACGTCCGCTCTAAGCCGCACAGCGGACCAATTTTGAAGTGGCCTCTGACTTCCGGGTTTGACCCCAAGCCGCCATTCGCACCTTGCAAATCAGTTCATTGAAATCCGTTAAACTCAAGACATGCTGGCTCGACGCATTCACCCAAACGTGAGATCTTTAATTTGACCTGGCGCAACGAAAATCTTGCGGCAATGTGCTAGTGGGAAATGGCACCGTGGGTCTTCGCGTCCGCAAAGCCCTTCGGAAAAGCCCCTTTCCGGCGCTGACGAACCGGGCGCGCGCCTTTCAATGCGCCCAGGCCGGACCATGCCACGCGCCGCCACCGGGCGCGTCCCGGGGAGATTGAAGATGGTCGAAAGGAACAGGATCAGGCTACTAACGGGCGCCTTGGCGAGCGTTCTTCTGCCGGGCCTGTCGGGCTGCGTCTGGCCGCCCTATGAGGGGCCGCCGCCGCGCGGCTACCCATCTCGCTATTTCGACTACTATTACTATCCGCACGAGGAGGTCTATTACCACATCTATACGGACCGCTATTACTATCGCGACGGCCCGGTCTGGTGGCATTCGCGGCGGCTCCCCGATCATATCCACCTGGATTCCGGTTACCGGATCTGGTTGCAGATAAGGGACGACAAGCCTTGGCGCCGCCACCACGAGCATCGCCGGAAATACCGGCCGTCGCCGCGCCCGCCCCACTATTACGACTACTGGTACTATCCGTACTGGCGCGTCTATTTCCACATCTATACCGGCTGGTACTTCTACCACCACCGTGGCCGCTGGCTGCGGGTGCGGCGATTGCCCCAGCATATGCGCCTGGATTGGCGGCGCCGTCACCGGCTGAATATACGTGAAAACAGGCCCTGGCAGCGGCATGACGAGCACCGCCGGAAATACCCGCCGCCGCCGGAACACCGCCGTGA
>JADFVY010000509.1 GCA_015222795.1 Pseudomonadota bacterium
CTGCCACAGCGATATTCATTATGCCGAGGGCGCGTGGGGCGGCGACCTGCCCGCGGTCTACGGGCATGAGGCGGCGGGCGTGGTCGAGGAGACCGGGCCGGGCGTCGCCACGTTGCAGGCCGGCGACCATGTGGTGGTGACGCTGATCCGTTCCTGCGGTCATTGCCATTACTGCGCCCGTGGCGAGCCCTTTGTCTGCGAGACGCAAACCACGCTGGACGAGACCAGCCCGCTCAAGGGCGCGGATGGGGCACCGGTTATTCATGGGCTGCGCACCGGGGCTTTCGCCGAGTATGCCGTGGTGCATGAATCCCAGGCCGTCGCCATCCCCAGGGAAATCCCGATGGCCAGTGCCTCGCTGCTGGCCTGCGGCGTCATCACGGGCCTGGGCGCGGTGGTCAATACGGCGGGCGTGCGGCCCGGTTCCGACGTCGCGGTGATTGGCGTGGGCGGGGTCGGGCTGAACAGCATCCAGGGCGCGGCGATCGCCGGGGCCCGGCGCATTATCGCGGTCGATATCGTGCCGTCCAAGCTGGAGGCGGCGATGCAGTTCGGCGCCACCCACGCAATCGACGGCAAGGACAAGGATGCGGCCAAACAGGTCCGCGCGCTGACAGAGCGGCGCGGGGCGGATTACGTGTTCGTCACCGTCGGTGCGAAATCGGCGATCGAACAGGCCCTGCGCATGATCGGGTCGGCCGGGACGGTGGTGATCGTCGGCATTCCGGAATCCGGCCTGATGGCGGAATTCGAACCGGCGCGCCTGGCCAGCATCGGCCAGAACATTATCGGCAGCAAGATGGGCTCGTCGAGCATCCGGCAGGACATTCCCTGGCTGGTTACGCTCTATCAGCAGGGCCGCCTGAAGCTGGACGAACTGGTTACCGGGCGCTATCCGCTGGACCGGATCAACGAGGCCATCGCCTCGGTAAAAAGCGGCGAGGCCCTGCGCAACGTGATTACCTTCGACTGAGGGCGCAGCCGTGAAGATCGCCAGCCTGGAGACTTTCAGCAACGAATTCGTCGGTTTCGTGCGGGTGCGGGCCGACGATGGCGCCGAGGGCTGGGGCCAGATCTCGACCTATAACGCCGACATCACGTCGCTGGTTTTTCACCGGCAAATCGCGCCATGGGCGCTGGGCGCCGACGCGCTGGATATCGATGCGCTGGTCGATCTGATCCCGGAGAAAGAGCACAAGTACCCTGGCTCCTATTTGCGCCGGGCGCTGGCCGGGCTCGACACGGCGCTGTGGGATCTGCGTGGTAAGCTGGAAGGCAAAAGCGTTTGCGAACTGCTGGGTGGCAAGCCGGGCCCGATCCGCGTCTATGCGTCGAGCATGAAGCGGGACATTACGCCCGAGGACGAGGCGGCGCGCCTTGTGCGGCTGCGCGACCAGTTCGGTTACGATGCCTTCAAGTTCCGCGTCGCCAGCGAATGCGGCCACGACATCGATGAATGGCCCGGCCGCAGCGAGGCCATCGTCCCCGCCGTGCGCAAGGCGCTGGGCGATGATGCAACGTTGCTGGTCGATGCCAACAGCGGCTATTCGCCGGCTCGCGCCATCGAGGTCGGGCGGATGCTGGAAGATAACGGCGTCCGCCATTTCGAGGAGCCCTGTCCTTATTGGGAGCTGGAGCAGACCAGGCAGGTGACCGATGCGCTGGATCTGGACGTAACCGGCGGCGAGCAGGATTGCGACTTGGCGGTCTGGCGGCGCATGATTGATATGCGCGCCGTCGATGTGGTGCAGCCGGATGTCTGTTATCTCGGTGGGCTGACGCGGACCCTGCGGGTGGCCAGGATGGCCGAAGAGGCCGGTTTGCCCTGCACGCCCCACTGCGCCAACCTGTCGATGGTAACCCTGTTCACCATGCATCTGATGGGCGCGATCCCGAACGCTGGCCCCTATGTGGAGTTTTCGATCGAGGGGGCGGATTATTATCCCTGGCAGGAAGGCCTGTATCGCAATTCGCCCTATGCCATCGCCGACGGGAAAGCGACGATTCCGGATGCGCCGGGCTGGGGTGTCGAGATCAATCCCGATTGGCTCGCCGCCGCCCACCACCACATCAGCGAACTGGATTAAAGATGAAGATCACCGATTTCAAAACCTGGGTCGTTGGCAACCCGCCGCCGCATTTCGGCGGGCGCTATTTCATCTTCGTCAAGCTGACGACGGACAGCGGCGTCGAGGGCATCGGCGAGGTTTATGCCGCGACCTTCGGCCCCCATGTGGTGGCGCGGATGATCGAGGATGTCTGCGAGCGGCATGTCGTCGGCGCGAACCCGTTCCATATCGAGGCGCTGTGGCGGAAGGTGTACGGCTCGGGCTATACGCAGCGGCCCGACCTGTCGCTGATCTCGGTGCTAAGCGGCATCGAAATGGCCTGCTGGGACATCGTCGGCAAGGAAACCGGCAAGCCGGTTTACGAGCTTCTGGGTGGCCGGGTGCACGAGAAACTGCGCAGCTACACTTATATTTACCCGGACTTCGATGCGGGCGAGGACGAGAGCTTTTATGCCAACGCGGACCGCTCGGCCCAACGCGCCGCCGACTATGTCGCGCAAGGCTTCACCGCCGTGAAGTTCGACCCCGCCGGCGGCTATTCCGCGTTCGATCCCCGCCAGCCCTCACTTGAATCGCTCGACCGATCAGAGCGCTTCACCAAGGCGATCCGCGAGGCGGTGGGATCGAAGGCCGATTTGCTGGTCGGCACCCACGGCCAGTTCACCCCGTCCGGCGCGATCCGCATGGCAAAGCGTTTGGAGCCTTACGACCCCTTGTGGTTCGAGGAACCCGTCCCGCCGGAAATGCCGGAGGAAATGGCCAAGGTTGCGCGGGCGACCTCGATTCCCATCGCGACTGGCGAGCGACTCTGCACCAAATACGAATTCGCCCGCGTGCTGCAAACTGGCGCGGCCTCGATCCTGCAGATGGCGCTGGGGCGCGTCGGCGGGCTGCTGGAGGCCAAGAAGATCGCCGGCATGGCCGAAGCGCATTACGCGCAGATCGCACCGCATCTCTATTGCGGCCCCATCGAGGGCGCGGCGAATATCCAGATCAGCACCTGCACGCCCAATTTCCTGATCCTGGAAAGCATCCAGCAATGGGGCGGTTTCCACGCGGAAATTCTGAAAAAACCCATCCAGTGGCAGGACGGATACGTCATACCGCCTACCGAGCCGGGCTTGGGTGTGGAACTTAACGAAGACGTCGCCGACGCGCATCCCTATGACGGAACCGCCTTGCATCTGGAAATGGCCGACCGGCCGCTTTGAAGGAATCACGAACATGAAAATAGGATTCATCGGACTCGGCAATGTCGGGGGCAAACTGGCGGGTAGCCTGCTGCGCAACGGGTTTGACCTGACGGTGCGGGATCTGGATCGCTCGGTCGCGGAGCCTTTCCTTGAAAAAGGCGCGAAATGGGCGGACTCGCCCAGGGAAATGGCCGAGGCGGTGGATTTCATCATCACCTGCCTACCCAGCCCGGCGGCTAGCGCCGCGGTGATGGAGGCGGACGACGGCATCCTCGCGGGGCTATCGGCGGGCAAGGTCTGGGGCGAGATGAGCACTACCGACGAGGCGGAGGTAAAACGGCTGGGCGCGCTGGTCGAGGCCAGGGGCGCTACGGCGATGGATTGTCCGGTTTCCGGCGGTTGTCACCGGGCGGCGACCGGCAATATCGCGATCTTCGTCGGCGCGGAGCGGGCGGCCTTCGAGAAGACCTTCCCGGCCTTCACGGCCATGGGCCGGCGCATCCTGCATGTCGGGCCGCTGGGCAGCGCCTCGGTGCTGAAGGTGGTGACCAATTATCTTGCATCCGTGCATCTGGCGGCGCTGGGCGAGGCGTTGGTCGTCTCGCAAAAGGCCGGGATGGATTTGAACGTTGCCTATGAGGCGATCCGCATCTCGTCGGGCAATTCCTTCGTCCACGAGACCGAGAGCCAGGTGATCCTGAACGGCAGCCGCAACATCAACTTCACCTTGGATCTGGTGATCAAGGATATGGGCCTGTTCGATCGCCTGGCCCAACGGCTGGACGTGCCGCTGGAGATATCGCCGCTGGTTCTGGATATCTTCAAGGACGGGCAGGCGCGTTACGGCGCGCGCGAGTGGTCGTCGAACATCGTGCGCCGCCTGGAAGACGCCTGCGGCGTGGAACTGCGCGCGCCCGGCTTCCCCGAGGAAATGACCGACGACGAGCCGGAGGAGCCGGGTTATGAGGTGGAGGTGCGTGGCCGAGTGGTGGCGGCCGAATAAGGCCATGCCGCCACGCGGCGTCGTTATTTCAGCGCCGCCAATCGCTTTTCGTAGGAATTCACCAGGCAGGCTTCGATGCTTCCGAAGAACTCGCCCTTGTCGTATAGCATCTCGTTGCCTGGCCATGAGCATTCGCGGTTGCGGTTCGCGATCCAGGCCCGCTGATCCTTTTTGATCCGTTTTCTCGCCTCGCCGGAGGCCGCCCGCCTCGCGGCCTTATACTGTTTGGCCATGGCGATATCCAGCTTGGCCACCGCCGCGTCGGCGCAGATGGTGAATTCGATTGTCGTGCCCGCCTTGGCGCAGTTGAAGCTGGTTTTCTGGAACGGGATATCTTCCAGCACGCCCTTCTTGACGGCCCTGCGGAAATCTTTCTTCATTTCTCGGGGGATCGGGAAATACAGCTTGTTCAGCTTGGTGAAATTTCCGCGATTCACCTCGCAGCCATAAGTAAGGCCGATTTGCACGACGGCGATGTTTCCGCCCAGCCGGTACGCGAAATAATAGTCGGTCAGCAGATTGTCGCCCATGGCGGCGAAACAACCGCCATCGGCCTGCTCCAGCAATTGCGTCAGGTTGTTCGGGTTTGGCTTCGGCGGGCCCGCTTTATCCGCCATTCCCCCGCCGGCTGCCATCTGCACGACCGGGTCTTGCATCAACCGCGTGAACACCGCTTCCTCGCCGAACAGGGCCGCCAGATTGACGGCCGCGCTGTCCAGATTAACCGAGTACCATTCCTCACCGTAGGTTGGATGGGCGCCGCCTTCGGCATACCAGGTATACGACCAGGAAACCGTGGTTCCAACGACCGACAGCATCGTATAGTCGTTAGAGTAGCTGTCGCCTTCTTCATCGGACGTATCGTCCTTGAACAGGGTAATCTCCTTGCCGGTCTTCTGGTTGCGGGCGGTGGCGCCGCCGTCGTTCCAGGTGATTTTCCAGCCCTCGTTGACGACGCTTTTCGCCTTCGCGGCGTTCACGTCCGTCAGCAGCATCAGTGAGAGGCCAATTGCGGATATTCCAGCCTTGTATATTGAATTCATTACCTGTCCCGTCTCTTTTGCTTGTGACGGCGACCCTACACCCGAAATCCTGAACAAATGGTTGCCGCGCGGGGAAGGCTCCGCGAGCCGCCTCCAAAAACTGGGATGCCTTATTTTTGCGGGATTGCGCGCTGGTCGGTCGGTACGCGAAATGAAAACACCGAACCCTCGCCGGGTTTGCTGGTGATGTCGATGCGTCCCCCCATCATGTCCGCGAACCCGCGAACGATGGCAAGGCCCAAACCAGTGCCGCCGTAGCGTTGGGTAATCGACGAATCGGCCTGGGCGAAAAAATCGAAAACATGGCCGATCTGCTCCTGCGTCATGCCGATCCCGCTGTCCGACACGGCAAACCGGAGCCAATCCTTGCCGCCCTCCTGGCTGAAGGAAACGGTCAGGCGAATATCGCCGTCGCGGGTGAATTTGGCGGCGTTGCTCAACAGGTTCAGCAGCACCTGGCGCAGGATTGTGGGGTCGCTATATACCGGGCGCAAGCCGTCGGGCAGTTCGACCGTCAGCCGGTTGCCGTTGCGTGCCGCCATCGGCGTCACGGTATCGGTCATGCCCTCCATCAGTGCGGGAATATCGATCCGCGTCACCAACATTTCGATCTTGCCGGCCTCGATTTTCGACAGATCGAGAATGTCGTTGATCAGGCTTAGCAGATGCTGGCCAGCGGCATGAATGCGCCTGATATCCTGCAGGGTACTATCGTCGCCTGTCTGTCCGGTGTCTTCCAGCAACATCTCGCTGTAGCCGATGACCGCATTCAGGGGCGTGCGCAATTCATGGCTCATATTGGCGAGGAAATCGGACTTGGCCTTGCTGGCCTGGGCAAGCTGTTCGCCGGCGGCCTCAAGGGTTTCGATCTGCTCGGCGACCTGGGCCACGGTCGGCCGCATGATTCCCAGGCCCGCCAGGAGCAAAAGACTTATGTTGAAGGTGATAGATATGAACTGGACCGTTTTCAGCAGGGCGATGCGTTGCTCTGTTTCGGCCTGGAATGCCGCGACGGCCGCGTCCAGGTCAGTCAGGATCCCTCCATACAGCAACGTCTCCACGAAGATGGCGATTTCGCGCTCGCTCAATTCATCATCCGCCGCCGCGTCAACGGACATAATCTGACGCGCCGTTTCGATAAGGCCGCGGGTTTGCGCATCGAGACTGTTTTCGGATTCCAGGAAGTGAGCCGACAGAGCTTTCGATTCTCTGGCCGGGACCAGGCCCATGGCGTCGTTACCGTCGATCAGCGCGATATGCGAGCTTTCGAACTGTTCCACCGTTTCACGAAAGGTTTGCCGCGCCCTGCTACGGGTTTCCTGGGTGGGGTGGGCCAGTTGCCGGGCGACCGCGGCCAGCCGCTGGGTCAGCATGCGCTGGCGGCCGGCGGCATTAATCTCGGCCGCCGCGACTGCCTGCTGTTGGGTGACTTCCTCAAGCGCAATATAGGTAATGACCAGCGACAGACCCAGCAGAACCAGGACGGCCACATAACGGCGCGTCAGGCGCGCGGCCACTTTCTCCGCCGGCAGTGGCTGCCCGGGTATTTTCGATCTGTCGGACATTGCCGAACTTGAATCCTTCCCTTATCCATTGGCCGGGTCGCCCAAAAATAGCGGCCATCAGACAGCCGCCAATGGTTGTTCTGGGTTATAGTGTACGATGCTTCGCCTTGCAATTGAGCCGGAAAGGGGGGTGTCAATTTTCGCCAAAATCCGGCGTTTTATTGCGGATTCAACCACCGCCGGCGAGATTTTCAGATAGGTTTTTCGGTCATCGCGTCTTCAATTTTCTTGCTTTATGTGCAATAATCTCTATATCTGCGTGACACGTTACACATCGTCCAGCGTAACCAGACAGTCGGTCTTTGGCCGCCAGCCTTGCTACTTCCTGACATTGTGAGCGTATTTGCCAGGGGCGCGCCAAAGGCGTGACCCAGACTTCTACATTGTCAAAGGATACAGCTATGGCTTCCGGTACTGTTAAATGGTATAACCCCACCAAGGGATATGGTTTCATCGAGCCGTCTGACGGCAGCAAGGACGTGTTTGTCCATGTTTCCGCCGTCGAGCGTGCGGGTCTGACCTCGCTTAACGAAGGGCAGAAGATCTCGTACGAAGTCGTGCCAGGCCAGAACGGCAAGAGTTCGGCCGAGAATCTCTCCACTCAAGACTGAAGATCGCGAAGACGGCGCCCGGATCATGTCCGGGCGTCATCGCGACAGGTTTTTGTAAACAGCATATGAATAATTCCGCCGATAGCGCGGTGATGCAGGATGACCGGCAACTGGCCCGTGGTCTCGCTCGCCATTGCGCTCGCTACAAGGGCGCCGACCTCCGGCAGAGCCTGTTACAGATTCTGACAACCGTCGTGCCGTTCCTGTTGGTCACCGCCACCATGTGGTATGCGTTCGAACACGGCTACTGGATTGCGCTGGTTCTCTCCGTGCCGACGGCCGGCATGCTGTTGCGGTTTTTCATCATTCAGCATGATTGCGGGCATGGCTCATTCTTCCGAATGCGCTTCGCAAACGACATGCTGGGCCGTGCGATCAGCCTGTTGACCCTCACGCCCTACAGCAACTGGCGCAAGGCGCACGCGGTACATCACGCGACCTCGGGCAATCTCGCCAGGCGGGGTTCCGGCGATATCAGTACGCTGACCGTGCGGGAATACAGGGAATTGAGCCCGGGAAAGCAGCGGTTGTACCGCATCTATCGCAATCCTTACTTCTTGTTATTTCTAGGGCCGCCTTACCTGTTTTTCCTGAGCTACAGGGTTCCGTTCGGCGCGCCGGTGCCTTTTCGCGAGGCCTGGCCCGGTGTCATCATGCTCAACGCGGGTCTGTTCATCCTGTATGGGGCTCTTGGCCTACTGGTCGGGTGGCTGAATCTGGCCCTTATCCTGTTGCCGGCGATCATGATGGCCTCCTGGGCCGGTGGCTGGCTGTTCTTTATCCAGCATCAATTCGAAAATACGGTCTGGGAAAAAGGCGAAGAGTGGGATTTTCATGACGCGGCGATCCGCGGCAGTTCCTACTACGTCCTGCCCAAGATACTGCAATGGTTCACCGGCAATATCGGACTGCACCATATCCATCATCTGAATGGCAAAATCCCCAATTACCGGCTGCAGGAATGTCTCGATGCCAGTCCGGCCCTTGAGGGGATGAGCCGTCTGACGATCCTCGAAAGCCTGAAATGCGTGCGTTTGGCCCTGTGGGACGAAGACAGCAACAAGCTGATAAGCTTCCGCCAGGCCGCCACGATCTGATCACTCCATGAGAAAGGGGCCTCCCGAAGGAGGCCCCAGTATTTTGTAGCTCGCTACCGACGCTGGATCAGCCGCCGTCGGCGGGTTTCGCTGGTTTGGCCTTTGGTTTGGCGGCCTTGCCGCCGGCAACCTTGTTGCCGCTGAAGGCTGCGCCGGCCAGCGCTTGCGACATGCTTGCGGGGTCCGATCCGGAAAGCCCCAACTCCTGCAACAGCGAGTCTATCAGCGGCGCCTGGGCGCGGTATTTCAGCGCGCTCTGCACGATTCCGTCCGTCGGCGACCCCGCCACCATGCCACCGGCATTGACGGTCTCGCCGCCATGGACGCCGTTGCCGCCGCCGCCCAGCCCGTCGACCTGCAGGATCTTGATGCTGTCGATCGACTCCATCGGCTTGACGGATTCGCGGATGATCGCCTGAAGCTGCTCCACCAGGGCCAGCTTGACCTTCATCGCGACGATATCCTCCGACAGGCGGTTATCGGCATCGTTCAGCGCAGCCTGGCCGGCGGCATCGACCGCATAGGTGCGCTCTGACGCGTCGGCGCGCAGCTTCTCGGCCTCGGCATCGCCTTGCGCCGCGATCCGCGTTTCGCCCGCCTTCGCCTCGGCCAGCGTGCGGATGGCCTGTCTCTTATACACATCTGACGCTGCCGACGAAAGTCGGATC
>JADFVY010000510.1 GCA_015222795.1 Pseudomonadota bacterium
GCTGTGTAGATCGCATAATTCCGGTTGCCGAAAGCGCGCCCCACCGCGCTAAAATCGGCGATGCCTGTCGCCATGTGTTTTCCGCCCGCACTATTACTTTACATGGCAAGATACTCTCGACACGCCATGGCGTCACTGTTCGTTGTGCTTTTCAAGTTTTTAGATTATTCAACCCCCTAAAGCATACGGTAACCAATTTCATAATACTATCCGCCACCGCGCCGACAGTCCGGCAGAGGGGACATCACCGAATGGCCACACCGGTCGTCAATATCGAAGATTTGCGCCGGATCGTGAACCGGCTGCTCGACAGGGTCGAGGCCACCGGGACCACGAAAATCCCGCTTTACGAAACCTTTTACTGGGACGTGCCGGAAGAGGACCGCTACGGCTCCGACCAGCGGCCCGGCGATCTGGACGTGCGCTCCCTGCATGACGACTGGGATTGTATCCGCTTCCTGCTGGAGGAGGGCGAGGAACCGATCATCGACCAACTGGGTGAACTGGCGACTTTACTACGCTATATCGCCGACAAACTACGCGAGACCGAAGATGGCTAGTACCCACTATCGTAACTCCGTGGTATGTGGGATCGCTTTTCACGCTTCTCCGGCAGGAGGGGTCGCGAAGGCGATGCTGGCGCATCGGCGAGCGGCCACGACGCACCGGAGGAGCGCGAAAAGCGACCCTTTGGGCGGCGCTGCGTGGCCCCCGGCCGCGTTGCCCGACACTTGCGATGTGCCAGCATCGCGGCGCGCCGGGCGCCTAACCGGGGGCCACGCAGCGCCGTCCCACACACCATGGAGTTACGATAGTGGGTACTAATCCGGAGAAGCCCAAAAAAGAACCGATGAGCCAGCGCGTCCTGTTTATCGTGGCCGGGCTCATATGGGGTTTGGTGCTGGGGCCCGATATCGGGCTGGGGGTTGCGAAGTTCTTGGGCGGATTGAACTGGCCCTTTATCGCCGGCACGCGCGAATGGCCGGAATGGGCCGACTGGCTGATATTCGTCTCTGGCGTTACGACCGGCTTTGGTGTTTTCTTCGGTGCGCTGATCACCGGCCGCAACGTAGGCGATCATTTCGAATACTCGCTTGACCAACGGCTGAGTTCCGGCGCCGCAATTCCCTGGGCGTTAATCGCGGTGGGCGTCACCTTGGGATCGATTTCAATGCTGACCATCGAGGGTCGCCGGCAGGCGACAATCGAATATGTTCATGAGCAGAAAAACGCGCTGGGACGGCTGGAGGCGTTCGCAAAACAAATACAGCGATTCAGGTCCGTCAGGGTCGAGTGGCCAGGCAATGGCGAAGAGGGCCAGGTAGCCCTGTCCTTTCGGGGCAAACACCAGGGCGACTATTTGCTGGCTTGGGATATCTGGGATGCCAGCAATAACAAGGAGCCCGTGATGGAAGGCGAAATCGGCGCGACCCTCAGCTCCGGCACACAGAATACCAGCCTGCCGCTGTCACCGACGTCGCTCGCCAACGCCTGGCAGCGACGGGGCGGCAATGGCGACAAGACTAAGGTGGACGAGGACTTTACCTTCCGGATCAGGCTGATCCCGGAACCCACCCGCGACGAATGGAACAACCTTCCCCGGCACGAACCGGGCAATCTCGCCGACGGCGAATCCATCCTGATAGACCATGCCGCCGACACCTTCCCGGTAAAATTCGAACTCCGCGGCGGCCAGATTATCTGGTAGGGAGGTCAGGCGCGCCCCACTCCACCCCTCGCTTCCGTCCCGCCGGGTGAGCGGTGTGTCATAGCGCCGCACAGTGTGGCGAATCGCATCTTACGCTGGGTGACCCGCGGGCAGTCGTGTATCCTTCATGACGTGAGAAGAAAATTGGAAACCGCTCGGCCCAAGGAGCGAACCTTGCCCGGACGCACCAGGAGTTGGCGGCGGCCGGCCGCTTGGGTTGCGCTTTTCGCACTGCTGCTCAACGTTGTCCTGCCGCTTGCCTCCGTAGCCAAAACGGCCGAGGCCGCGGGGCCAGGAGCCTATCTAGCCGGCGGTTCGGGCGAGACCATCGTCATTTGCACCGGCACCGGCATGCGCATCATCCAGCTCGGGCCGGATGGCAAGCCGGTTTCCGGCAATATGCAGGGCGACGGCTTCTGCCCGATCTGCACAATCTTCGCCGGCATCGATCTGACCCGTTCCACGCAGGTTGAACCCGTATCCGATACCGGCCTCAACCGGGGTGTCCTCACCCCGGCACATGCCGATCTGCCGCGCCCGTCGATCCATGCGACACCGTCGGCGCCCCGCGCACCTCCTTCCTTCGTCTGATTCACTCCAACGAGCAACCGTAATTCGCCAACGGGTGCGGCAGGACGCCACCACCGGCTCCGCCGCTGCACCGGCGAATGCGGGCAGACGGACAATCGACGAAATAAGGAACGGTTCTCATGAAAACCGAAACTATCGCGGGCTGCCTGTGCGCCTGCCTGACCCTGTCGTTCGCGACACCCACCATGGCCCAGGAAACGGACCAGACCGAAAACCAGGAAACCGTCATCGTGGATGAAGTCAGTGTGACGGCCACGCGCGAGGAACGGCCTACCAAGGACGTCCCCGCGGCCATCGACGTGATCGGGGCCGAGACGATCGAATCCAGAAAAATGTTCAACATCAAGGAAGCCCTCGAGGGCACGCCGGGCGTGCTGGTCGACAGCAAGAACGGCGGTTTCGACGTCCGCCTGATCGTGCGGGGCGCCGGCCTGAAGGCCAATTACGGCGTGCGCGAGATCATGGTGCTGCGCGACGGCGTCCCCATGACCGACCCCGACAGCTTCACCCGCTTCGATTTCATCGACACCCAGGACATCGAACGGATCGAGGTGACCAAGGGACCCGGCAATATCTATGGGGCCGGCTCGGCCGGCGGAACCATCCAGATCCTGTCCAAATCGGTCTTCGACAATCAGGCCAACCGCATCCGCCTCGGGATCGGCAGCTACGGGGCACTTAACGATCATATCCGCCTCAGCACGGATTTCGACGACGGCGGCCAGGCCCTGGCGCTGACCGCGACCCGCCGCAGCCTGGACAACGGTTGGCGGCGCTGGAACGAATTTGAAAGCCAGCAGGCCGGCATCAAGTACGGCTATCTAATGGACAACGGCGGCACCATCGAATCGGAGCTGAGCTACACCGAGGCCGACATCCAGCTTCCCGGGAGCATGGATGAAACCCAGTTCCAGGCCTACCTGCAGACCGGCAAACAGACCGACAACGATTCGGCTTTCGACCATTCCGGCCGCTATTCGCAGAGCTGGTTCTTCAATACGAAATACGAGCAGGAAATCGGCAATCTGGTGCTGCGCCCGCGCATCTACGCCAACCACTGGGGGCATTACCATCCGGTGACCGGGGCCATCAACGACGCCGACAACAACCTGATCGCCGGCGCTGATCTGGAAGGATCCTACGCGCACAATCTATGGGGCGAGTCGTCACTGGTCACCGGCGTAAGCCTGCGCACCGACCGCAGCATGGACAGGAAAAAATACGAGTATGCGGATGTCGTCGTCGACGGGGGAACGGGCGAAATACTGGCCACGCTCTCGGACCGGTCCGGCGACCTGATGGAGACCCAGGATTCGGTGAACAGCCTGTTCGGCGTGTTCCTGCAGGAAAGCGTGCAGCCGGCGGAGGGGCTGCTGGTGGATATCGGCCTGCGCTACGACCGGTCCTACTGGGATATGGAGACCGATGAAATCACCCGATACGACTACCGGACGAAGCAGTACGTTGCCGGCGCGGGCCTGATCGACACCAGGACCCGCTTCGACCTCTGGGCCCCCAGGCTGGGCGTCAGCTACGCCATCACCGATACGGTCAGCATTTACGGCTCGGCGGCCCAGGCGGGGCAGGTTCCGTCCTCCGGCGAGCTCGACAAAAATCCGGATCTCGACGCCGCGACATCGCGCAGTTACGAACTGGGCCTGAAGGGGCGGGCGGAGCGCTGGAGCTTCGATCTGGCCGCCTATTACAACACCGTCACCGACGACATCATCCCGATCCTCGACGAGGGGGAAACCAACTTCCAGAACGCCGGCGAGACCCTGAAGATCGGCGCCGAACTGTCGGCGAACGTCGAAGTAATGGACGGTCTGGTGCTCGGCGCGACCTATGGCTACACCGACTACACGTTCGAGGAGTTCAGCGAAGTGATACGCGGAAGCAATGTCAGCCGCGACGGCAACAGGCTGCCCTACATCCCGCGCCACCAATACGGGCTCAGCGCCGACTATCGGAGCGAGGGCGGCTTCAAGGCCCGCGTCAGCGCCACCAGTTGGGGCGAATATTACATGGATAACGCCAATACCCAGACCTATGAGGGTTACGAGTTCCTCACCAATGTGATGGTGGGCTACGAGGTCGGCCGCCATAGCCTGACGCTGAACGTCGATAACGTCTTCGACCAGCGTTACGCCGTCGAGGCCAAGAAGTCCATCTACGGCGCGGAATCCTATTCAGCGGGCGCGCCGCTCTCGGCCATGCTCACCTACCAGCTCAAAATGTGAAGGGAGGAAACCATGAAACGACGCATCGTCTTCGGCGGCCTCCTGGCCATGGTCATGGCTTCGGGAGGCGCCGTGGCGCAGGAGAATGCGCCACGGGCCGCCGAACCGCAAAGCGGTCACGGGGACCATACGGCGCAAGGGCCCGCCGTGCCCCGCTGGACCAGCTATCCCATGCTGGTCCCAGGGCGCAGTTTCGGGCGCACCGGCGTCCGTATCCAAACCTACAACATCCACGCCATGGAAGGGCAGGCCATCGGGTCCTTCGACGGCCAGGGAGAGGCGGCCTTGAAAGCCGCCACCACCGGCCTGGAGTTTTCAGAGGACGGTGAATTCATCGTCAAGGCCGTGGAAACCGGCGGTTACTATCTGGTCGCGGTCCAGGGGCACGGGCCGGGGGGCGAGAACGCAAACGCCATGACCGTCCGCTATTTCTCCAACCCGGGCCCGGCGCCGCGGGACATGCTCAATGCGGTGCGGCCAGGACTGGAAATCGCCCCCAATCCGCTTCCACGCGAGCACAGCCGTTACCGCGAAAACGAAAGCTGGACCTTCCGCGTCGCCATGGACGGGAAGCCCCTTGCCGGCATGCCGGTGACGCTTGAGACGTCCAACGGTACGAAGGCGGAGTTCCAGACCGGCGACGACGGGCTGGTCGAAGTCGCCTTCCCCCAGGACATGAAGGAGGTTCCAAAGGATAAGTTGAGTCACGGACGCGCGCCGCCGGCAAGTTTCGTGCTGGCGGTCCGCGACGGCGGCCTGCTGGCCACCTTCAACGGGACCTACAGACGCGATGCCCATGCCGGCAAGAACCTCTGGTTCGGGTTCGGCTTCGTACTTCTCGGCATGGCCGCCGCAACGCCCTTCCTGCGCCGTCCGAAAACGAAGGGAGACCGGGCATGAAACAGTTTCTGACACTTTCCCGCATACGTCTCACCGTGCAGGTCGCGATGCTGGTTTTCACCGTTTATGGCGGGGCGCTTGTCGGTCATTATCTTTCGGACAAGGTAACGGGTTCCCTGCCGGCCCTGTCCTGCGCCTACGACCAGGAAAACTCGGCCTACTGCGTCCTGATCCCGTTGCAGCACCAGTTGCACCACCGGGTCGGCCAAAGCATCGTCAAGTTCCAGCAGTTCAGCTTCGATTATCTGATCCCCATGGCCTTCACCATGCTGAACTTCCTGCTGTTCTTCGCGGTGCTCAACAAGGCATTCTGCGGATGGATCTGTCCGCTGGGCACGGTGCAGGAGTTGATCAACAAGGTCGGCCGGCGTCTCAGCCTGCCGCTGCGCCGCTTCCGAATGGACAATGTCGGGCGGGTGCGGCCGGTGAAATGGCTGATGCTGATCCTGCTGGTGCTGGCGCTGCCGTTGGCGGCCGGGCTCGGCTATACCTCGCATGTGATGGGGGACGCCTATTGCCAGGTATGCCCATCCCGGATGGTCACCACCCTGATGACCGCCAACACGGAACAGGTCGCCACGCCCACCGAGGACCCGGTGGCCTTCGCCTTCGCGGCCCTGCGCAGCGCCCTGTTTGGTTTCGTGCTGGTGCTGGCCCTGGCGATGCGCCAGCCGTTCTGCCGGATCTGCCCCATGCTGGCGCTGCATGCGGTGTTCCGCCGCCTGGTGCCGTTGCGCCTGACCAAGGGGGACAGCAGCGACCGCTGCGGCAAATGCAAGGCCTGCTACATCGCCTGCCCCATGGACATTCGCGAGGTCGTGACCGAGTTTGGCGCCAAGGCCTTCCACTCGGACTGCACCATGTGCGGCCGCTGCGTGGAATTCTGTCCGGACGACGGGCTGCTGGCCCTGAAGTTCGGCCCGATCCCGCTGTTCGTATCTTCAGGCGACTACATGAAGCGGCGCAGCAAGATCGACAAGCCGGACGGCACACCGGCCAGGAAGAAGGCGGCGCCCGGCCCGGCGTCCGCCGGGTAGCCCGCCATGGAAGCGGAAACCGCGCCCCAGATGGTGGGGCTGCTGTCGATCTGGGTTCTGGGTCTGTCGGTTGGGCTCACCGCCTGCACCGTGACTTGCCTGCCCTTCATGGGCGCGCTGGTGGTGGGCGGCGGGCACGATGGCGGAGCGGCCTTCCGCCAGACCGCCGTCTTCGCCCTCGGCAAGGTGGCAGCCTACGTCCTGCTTGGCGGGGCGGCCGGCGCCCTGGGGGAAATCCTGCTCGACGTGATCGCGGGGAATCTCGGCCACTGGCTAATCGGCGGAGTCAGTATCCTCGCCGGCATCTGGCTGGTGGCCGGGGCGAAGGTAGTGAAAAGCTGCGCTACCTCGCGCCTGCTTCAGGGGTCGCCGCCTTTCCTGCTCGGCTTCGCACTCAGCTTTGTGCCCTGTGCGCCGCTGGCGGCCTTGCTCGCCGCGGCGGCGCTGGCCGGCGACCCCGCGCAGGGCTTGGCCATGGGCGGGGCCTTCGGCCTGGGGGCGGCGTTGACGCCCTTGTTCCTGGTGCTCCCCATGCTGGGCCTGTTTGGACGGGAGATGCTGGCCGAACGCCCCCATCTTCTCACCTGGATGCGGTGGGGCGGCGCCGTGGTGCTGGCGGCGCTGGGCCTGCGGCGTATTTTTTTGGTCTGGTGATGATCGGCGGCGGCGTGGCCACCATCGAGCGGGAGACCGCGAGGTCGACAGCCTCGTCGAGATTGTGGCCGACCATCTGGCGGAGGCGTAACGCTACTTCCAAACCTGTTGGCGCTCAATGGGGCGGCGCCATCCAGGCCCGCCAGGTATATCGCGGCATTGACCGATGGAGAGCGGAGCCACGTGCTGGAATATCTTAATGCGTAGTATGGCATCGAAAACTAGCGCGCTTCCCGATTGCGGGGAATTGGATCCGGTCTTGTCGCGGGTCGGCGCCTTCGGCGCGGTGGGCGGCGCGCTGGGACTGCACGGACTGTTGCTGGCGACCTTGCTGTATTATGGGCCGTCGCAGCCCGATATGCCGCCCGACCTGGCCGGTTTCGAAATGGTTGAACTGCCCTCCAGCGCCGGTCTGGCGGAACCCGAGCCAGCGCCCGACGAGCCGCCACCCAAGGAACCCGCGCCCGGGCCGTCGGAACCCGAGCCGGAAC
>JADFVY010000511.1 GCA_015222795.1 Pseudomonadota bacterium
ATCGAATTCGCCCAGGCCCTGCTGGCCTTCGCGCCCGGCGGCATCGAGGCGATGGCCCTGATGGCGATCAGCCTGGACCTCGACCCGGCCTATGTCGGCGCCCATCATATCGCCAGAATCCTGATGATGCCGCTGATGATCCCGCTGGCCGCGAGATGGCTGATTCCGCGCAAGGAATAAACCGCGGCCAAGGAATGCTGACCTGGATCAATGACGCCGGGAAATTAGAAGCCTATACGTTCGGCTAGCCCCGGGTGGTGGCACAATATGCGGACGTCGCTGAAAAAGCAGTACGCGGAGGCGCTGGTTGATAGCGGGCTGGTTGATAGCCTTCCCGAGTTGCTGGCGCTCGACCCCCTGCCCTGCCGCTTTTCGGAAGGCGAGCATATATGCCGCCGGGGCGAGAAGGCCGACCGTCTCTGGGTAATCGTCAGCGGGTCGATCGCGATTCGCGACGACGCCCGGACACTTTACGTGCGCGGCCATCCCGAAATTATCGGCGAACTGAATATTCTCGGCGGCAAGGGTATCCGGCGCTATGACCTCGTCGCGAACGAGAGCATGGTCGAGCTCTTGACGATCCGTAAGGAGGCGATCGCGGACCATCCCCGGGCGGATATTCTGTGGCGTAACATTGCCAGAATCGTCGCGCTCAAACTGACTGCGGCAACCGCGCAAACCTCGTCCCTGCTGGAGCAAATCCAGGACGACGCCCACATATTGCGGGCCTATACAAACAAATACGCGCTCAGCCGCCGGCTTGGATCGGGCAGCCGGTTCCTGACCGACCACCGGGTGGAGGACGCCGTCGTCTGGTTCTCCGACATCGTCAATTTCACCCGTTCGGTCATGGAGCTTCCACCCGTGCACACGGCCGATCTCGTTCAGCGATTTTTCAATGCCCAGGCCGAAGCCATCGAGTGTCACCGCGGTTATATAGACAAATTCATGGGCGATGGGTTGATGGCGTTCTGGATTCTGCCGGCAGCCGGCCGGGAAAACTGCGCGGAGGCATGCGAGGAAGCATTGGCCGCGGCCGAGGAGGCCGTTCGTTCGGTATCGTTAATCCATGTGGATACCAAACCGCTGGAGCTTCGGGTCGGCCTGCATACAGGCTGCATATTGTCGGGGGATTTCGGCTCGACACACCGGCACCAGTTCACCCTGATCGGGGCGGCGGTCAACAAGGCGGCGCAACTGGAACAAATTCACGAGGACCAAATCACCGATGGCGGCGGCAAGCCGGGCCCGGTCCGGATCAGCAGTGAATTCCGCGATGCGCTGCCGGGGCCGACGCAACAAAGATACATTCGGCGAAATCGCGCGATGACCAGAAAACTGGGCAAACTGAAGTTTTACACCACCGCCCCTACCGCCCCAGGATAATCTCCTTCGAGGCCAGCAGCGCGCCGCCGACGATGGCCGCGCAGGCGATGGCGACGGCCCAGGTCAGGTCGGCGGCGCCGAAGGCGATCAGCAGCAGGGTGGAGAGCAGGGGGGCGGCGTAGGAGAACACGCCCAGCGACTGGATATTGCCGCGCTTGACCCCATAATCCCAGACGAAAAAGGCCAGTCCCACGGGACCAAGACCCAGCGCCAGCACCGCCAGCCACTGGCCAACACCGGCGGGCCATACGGTTTCCTCGAAGACCAGATGCGCGATCAGGCCCAGCACCGCCGCCGCGCCGCAGAACCAGCCCACCGTGTCCGTCGGCACATGGCCGAAGCGGCGCGAGACCACCGAATAGATCGACCAGGTCAGCGCACAGGCCGCCGCCGCCCCGTAACCCAGCGCGAATTCCGATTTGAAGCTGATCGACCCGCCGCCGGTGATCAGCAACGCCGACCCGCCCAGTCCCATTAACGCGCCGGCCAGATGAAACCAGCGCAGCCGCTCGCCCGGCAGCAGCGCCGAGAAGACGACGATCAGCAACGGCCATAGGTAAGCGATCAACCC
>JADFVY010000068.1 GCA_015222795.1 Pseudomonadota bacterium
CAACGCTTGGCTTTATCCGGGCCGAGGACCCACGCTTCCTGGGCACGTTGAAAATGGCCGAAGAAAAACTCCGCGACGGCATGCATATGCACCGCTATGCCGCACCGGACGATTTTGGCGTCCCGGAAACCAGCTTCAATATCTGCACCTTCTGGTATATCGAGGCGCTGGCTGCCGTCGGCCGCACCGACGAATCGCGTGCGTTGTTCGAGAACATGCTGGCGCGCCGCAATCCGCTGGGGCTGCTGTCCGAGGACATGGATGTAAAAAGTGGTGAATTGTGGGGCAATTTCCCGCAGACCTACTCGATGGTCGGGCTGATCCATGCGGCGATGCGCCTGTCGCGACCATGGGAGGAGGCGTTATGAGGCACCTCGTCGTCGTCTCCAACCGCGTCGCGGCCCCGAATCACGGAAAGGGGGCCGAAGGCGGTCTCGCTGTCGCGCTACGCGGCGCACTCAAGGAGAACGGGGGACTGTGGTTCGGCTGGAGCGGCAAGGTCGCCGAGCGACCCTCGCCAAATCCGCACATTACCGAATCCGACCGCATCACCTATGCCACAGTAGATCTGACTGAATCCGACTACGACGAATATTATAACGGCTTCGCGAACAGCGTGCTTTGGCCGCTGTTTCATTACCGGTTGGACCTGATGGATTTCAGCCGCCGCAGCCTCAACGGATATCAGCGCGTGAACTCCCTCTTCGCGCAGCGCCTCGTCCCCTTGCTGAAGCCCGACGATCTGGTCTGGGTGCATGATTACCATCTAATTCCGATGGCCGAGCAACTACGCGAGGCTGGCTGCAAACAGCGCATCGGATTTTTCCTGCACGTCCCTTGGCCGGCAGTCGAGGTGCTCCTTGCCTTGCCGAACCATGCGGAACTGGTTCGCTCGCTCTGCGCCTTCGATCTTATTGGCTTCCAGACGAATCGCGACCTGCAGTCCTTCATGGATTACATCACGGTCGAGGCTAACGGAAAGATCGGCGATGGCGGGGCAATCGAGGTTCATGGCCGGCGAACGCGCGCCGCGGCCTTTCCAATTTCCACCGATCCGTCCACCGTGGCCGAATACGCCAGGAAGGCAGAGAAATCGCCGGCGGCGCAGAGGTTGAGGCGCAGCATCGGCGAGCGAAGCCTGATTATCGGGGTCGACCGGCTGGATTATTCGAAGGGTCTGATTAACCGCATGGAGGCATTCTCGCACCTGCTGGAGCGATATCCCGCAAACCGCAGTCAGGTCGTGCTCCTCCAGATCGCGTCGCCTACGCGTGAAGGCGTTCAGGAATATGATGAAATCCGGCACGAACTTGAGGCCATCTCGGGTCATGTAAACGGCGCTTATGCCGATTATGACTGGGTGCCGATCCGATATCTGAACAAGGGATTCACTCAACGGACGCTTGCCGGTTTTTTCCGGCTGGCCCGGGTGGGGCTGGTCACGCCCTTGCGCGACGGTATGAATCTGGTGGCCAAGGAATATGTCGCGGCGCAGTCGCCGCGTGATCCCGGCGTCCTTGTTCTGTCCCGCTTCGCAGGGGCCGCCGAGGAACTGGACGGCGCGCTGATCGTCAATCCATACGACACCGAGGGCCTCGCCGACATACTGGAAACCGCGCTGACCATGCCGGCGGGTGAGCGCAAGGAGCGCTGGCGCGGCATGATGCAACATTTACGGCGGAATGACATTACCGCGTGGCGAAAGCGTTTCGTCGCGGCGCTGGACGCGGCGGCGCCGGTTCAATGACCATCAGAACCGAGACCGGCCTGGTTGCCGACATCGGCGGCACAAATGCCAGATTCGCCCTGGTCGATGATGGCCGCTGCGACACGATCCACAGCTTTGCCGTTGCGGATTTTCCGGCCCCGGCGGACGCCATCAGGACATTCCTGGCCAAGGCGAGATTACCGTGCCCTCCCCATAAAGCTGTTCTGGCCGTGGCGGGGCCGGTCGAGGCCGGGCACGGGAGTTTGACCAACGGCGCCTGGTATTTCGATTCGGAGACGCTGGAACGTGAACTCGGCATTTCGCAGATTCAGCTGGTCAACGATTTTGCGGCGCTGGCCAGAGGTTTGCCGCTCTTTACCGGGGAGGACCTTTATCCCATCGGGGGAGGCGAGGCGGTGACCGGGTCGCCGAGCGCCGTTCTGGGCCCTGGGACAGGGCTGGGTGTTGCAGCCTTCGTTCCGGCGAACGGCGGGATCGTGCTGCCGACCGAGGGCGGCCACGCCAC
>JADFVY010000512.1 GCA_015222795.1 Pseudomonadota bacterium
ACGCGCTACTTCCCTTGGCGTTGTCGGTAACACCAAGGCTCGCAGTATGGGCAGGGAGTGAACATGAACGGCGATATCGTCGCTGTGCTGCTTGCGGGCGGGTTGTCGCGCCGCATGGGTGGGCAGGACAAGATGCTGCGTGATCTGGGCGGGCAATCCATTCTGGCGCGCGTTATAGCGTGTGTCGAACCGCAGGCCGGGAGGCTGTTGCTCAACGCCAATGGCGACCCGGCGCGGTTTGCGGAATTTGGACTGCCGGTCGCCGCGGATGTTGAGGGTGACCATGCCGGACCACTGGCCGGCGTGCTGACCGGCATGGAGTGGGCCCGGGCGAACGCCCCCGATTGCCCCTGGGTGATGACGGCGCCGACCGATGCGCCCTTTCTGCCCCATGATCTTGCCCTGCGTCTGTTGGCGGCGGTGGAGGGGGAAGGGGCCGACATGGCCTGCGCATCGTCGGGCGGGCGGCATCATCCGGTCTGTGGGCTTTGGCCGGTGAGGTTGGCCGGCGAGTTGCGCCGCGCCATGGTGGATGAGGATATTCGCAAAGTCGACATCTGGACCGGGCGCTACCGTTTGGCCGTGGCCGAGTGGCCGTGCGACCCGGTCGACCCGTTCTTCAACGCCAACCGGCCGGAGGACCTGGCCGAGGCGGAGCGGATATTGGCCGAATCCGGGTAAAGCTGAATTCAATCCGACGGCAGTCCCTTTCCCGCAAACAGCGCGGCATCGGCCGGTTCGTCGAAAATCACTCTTCCCTCGGCAAAACTGTAGCGGCCCTTGGCGTCTATCAATACCTGCAGCGATTGTTTGATCCGGGTCAGCGTGCGCCGTTCCCGTGCTGTCATTTCGGCTTGCACCCTGTTAGCGGCCGAGATGGCGTCGTTCAGGTCCGTGACATAGGCGTCGCGTGTCACCGCATCGACATTCAGTAGATTGACAGTCCACAACAAATCCTCAGTATCCATCGGGTTGTCTTCGATCTTCGCCAGTTGATCCTCCAGATCGCTGATCTGGTAATAAGCGTTCCACAACGCGAAACGTGATCGCAGCCGTCTGATATCCAGAAACGCCCCGTTTTCGACATACGTCTTGTAGCTGGCGCCATAGTCGGTCATATGGCCGTCCAGCCTGTTACGGAGTTCCCAATGCGCATCGCGCATTATCATGTAGGCATCGACATAGGGATTTTGCTCGATGATCCGGGCCAGACCCGTGAGGTTCAGCGGTGTATCGCGAAAAGTGGTCAAGGTGTCGTTGGCTTCCAGGCGTAACCGATTGGTGTAAAAGCCGGTACCGGTATCCCAGGCCGCCACGCCCGCGCATGCAACGCCGAACAGCAGCAGCCAGGATATGGCACGCCGGCGCCTCAGGACTGTCCACAGGCTCAGCGCAAGCAGGGCCGCGTAAACCGCCTGGATGAAACCCCGGCCGGTCCACTGGACGATGCCGGTCGCTGGGTTGGGGCCAAGCCATGCACCCGCCATCACAACAGTGAGCAGACTGATGGCAACCAGCACCAGCCCCGCCTTGCGCTGCAGGGCGAGTTTGAAGGGGCCGCTGTCACCGTTTTTGGCTGGTTTGCTCCCCGTCCGGCTGTTCTTTTCTTTCTTGTTTGCCACCGACCCGTTCTGCTCGTTATTCCACCAGGTATACTACACACAAACAAGCGGCGCGGTCATGGTCCACATCCGGTGCCAGTCCGGATTCGTTAATCGCCGGCGCAGGCCCGCTCGATCTTGTCCAACAGCCGCACAAAATCGACCGGCTTCGTATCGAAATCGTCGCAGCCGGCCGCCAGGGCCTTTTCCCTGTCCGTGCTCATGGCATGGGCGGTCAGTGCTATGACCGGGATATCGCTTGTGGATTGGTCTGCCTTCAGGCGTCGGCACGCTTCCCAGCCGTCAACGCGTGGCAAGCTGAGGTCCATAATGATGACATCGGGTGCCTCGGCTTTCGCGACGCTTAATCCCTGAACTCCGTCCGCCGCGATCAGGACCGAGTATCCTTTCCGCACCAGCCTTCGGCACAGCATGTCACGGTTCATTTCGTTGTCTTCGACGACCAATATTTTTTTCACGCTGCGAGTGCCCTATCCATCTCCGGCAATATTGAATTAAAAACGATTATCCCGGGTACGCTATTCCCGATCCTATTCCAACAAGCCTTGGTATCACCAGCCCCGGGCCACAATTTATCTGTGGTGCGCTCCGTTGTCATCGACCGTTGACGCCGGTTAGGCCGCGCCCCGAATCAGCCCGGCAACAACCGCGCAGCCTTAATAATCGAGCTACCCGGGCCAGCCGCTGTTGACGACATCCGTGGACCGCTGACGAGCAATATCCATGCCATGCCAAAGGCGAATTTGATATGTTTCAGGAAAGATCCGTGTTGCCGGGACAGGCGGCTACGAGACTGACTGTAGTCAGGATTATAGTCCGTTTCCCGGCGTTTTCGAAGTTCACGGTGGCGCGCCCGGCTGATACCGACTGAACCTGACCCAGACCCCAATCCGGTCTGC
>JADFVY010000513.1 GCA_015222795.1 Pseudomonadota bacterium
ATGTGGCGCGACGCCCGCACCCACGCGTCGCCCAACGCCGGCTGGCCCGAAGCCGCCTTCGCCGGCGCCCTCGGCCTGGCGCTGGGCGGCCCGCGGGTTTATCCGGGCGAGGGGACGAAGGAACACTGGATCGGTGGGGATGGGAAACGGAAATACGGGCCCAGGGGAATTGGGCGGGGATTGAAGCTCTATGTCTGGGCCTGTGGCGTGAACGCGGCGGTGGGGCTGGGGATATTGCTGGCGCGGGTTGCCCTGGGGTAAGTCCGCTCAATCCGCCTTGTCGGCCAGCCCCTGCAGGTCCCGGTTTATTTGATGCACCGTGGCGACGCCGTAGCCGTCTTCGTCGCGGTCGTCCTCGCGGAATTCCTGGACGATCGCATTTAGCGCCGGCAGGACGCGGTCGTAATAGGCCTTGTCGGGCCCGCCTTCGGGAATGGGTAGAAGCACGGCTTCGCATTCGGAAACCGCGCGCGCGACATGCGTCCCGACATCGCGCCAGTAGTCCGGGTTGGCGAGTTTTTCCTGGGCATCCTTGTGCTCGCGCAGCAACGCCGCCTCAATGATTTTTGTTGCCTCTGATTCGAAAACAGAACCGCCTTGCGCCAGGTCTGGCTCTACCTTTTTCCCGCTACCCAGCAGCGAGCCGATCCATTTGAACATTAATTTTTCCCCCATCCGATATGTGTGTTTTGCCGTCGGTAGTATCGGCGATAACGGATTAAAGCCGGGTTAAGGGGAGACGGGGAGATTCAGAGCCGAGCCAACCACCCTTGCCCGGCAGTCGCCGGCCGAGGGCCGAGACCGTTGGTTCTTGCGCCCCTTCAAAAAAATCTCCCCGCCCGTGGCATCGGGTGGCTTCCTCGCTGGCATACCCCTGGTGACACGCAATTTCATTCATGAACGAGGGAGTTATCTCCATGAAACGCAAGACAGTCATCATTGTTGGCTTGACCGGAACCCTGCTTGCCGGAACGGCCCTGACCGGATTCATGGTCAACGCATATTTAAGCGAACAGAAAATGGGCATTTCGTCGAATATCCGCGCTAACAGCCCACAACATGTCCAGGCACAGCCCGCCCCGGCGGTCCAAGCCACCCCCAAGCGCGTGTTCGCGCCCGCCCCGATCCCCCTGCCACAGCTCGCCGAGCAGGAGGCCAAGGCGCCAACCGCTAGTGCGCCGTCTGCCCCCGCGGTGTCTGCCCCCGCGGCGTCGATAATGGCCGAGCCCATGCCCATGGAAAAGATGGTCTCCGGCTATGACGGCGGCGGCATGTCTTACGGCATCGTCGCGAACGACCAGATCATGCCCATGCCGCCGCAGCCGGGCACCGAGAACGAGAAATACGGGGAATTCGAGGACAATCCGGTGAAACAGGTCTCGGCGGAACCGGTCTCGACCTTCTCGATCGACGTCGACACGGCCGCCTATTCGGTGGTTCGGCGCTATCTGGAGCGGGAAAATGTTCTGCCGCCCAAGGATGCGGTGCGCACCGAGGAGTTGATCAATTATTTCAGCTACGATTATGAACTCCCGAACAGCAAGAACGAGCCGTTCCAGACCGATATCGCGGTCTACGACACG
>JADFVY010000514.1 GCA_015222795.1 Pseudomonadota bacterium
GGACAGGTTCCAGGCCCGGCGCCAGGCCGCCCGACTGACCCGTGGGCGCGATCTGTCGTTGCTGGCCCTGGTTGGCGAAGACGACCCCAGGCGCCCCAACGCCGCCCCTCGCCGAAACCAGCCCGACGGCGCCAACCCCCGCCGCCCGGCCGTGCCGCAACCCCAGCCCCAGCCGCAACTGGCGCCCCAGCCCAATCACTCCCCGTGATTCCCCGGCTGTCCGGCATTGCAGGCCTGAATGCCTGTTTACGCGTTCAGCGACCGGGTGAGAGACAATTGCCCGACAGTCCGGCAGAACCGCCTTCAGGTGCAACCATGTTGTCACATACTTAACAATTGATTAACGTGATAGCGGCAGCTCAGAGGGGGACCGGCCATGCTGAACTTGATAAGAAGCACGATCATTGGCCTGTGCACAGCCGTGGTCGGGCTTGTCCTTATAGTCACGGATTTCGGAAAGGAATTCGAGCGGGACACCGGTCTGGCTTGGCTATTCACGATCCGGGGGCCCCTGCCATCACCGCCGGAAGTGGCGGTTATCGGACTCAACGGCAATTCGGGAAAGCTGCTTGGACTGGCGGCATTGCCGCGGGACTGGCCTCGCAGCGTGCATGGCCGGGTGCTTGACGAACTGGCGAGACAGGACGCGGCGGCAGTGGTGTTCGACTATGATTTCAGCCGGCCGAAGGATGCGGAAGACGACAGAAAATTCGCTGAGTCGGTGGCGGCATTCGACCGCGTGGTCATGCTGCAGCGGTTGATCGGAAAAAAAGAACCGATCTACGACGCCAATGGCGAAGTCATAAGTTGGCTGTGGGTCGAGGAGGCGATGGTGCCGACGGGCCCCCTGGCCGAAGCGACCCGCGGGCTGGGACCATTTCCCCTGCCCAAGACCGACCAGGCCGTGCATGAATTCTGGACCTTCAAGTCGAGTGCCGGCGACGCCCCCACGACGTCGGCCATAGCCGTGCAGATGCTTGCGCTGCCTTATTACCGCGAATGGCTGGAGGTCCTCTCGGAGGCCGGCATGCCGCGCGTCGGGGAGCTTCCGGCGCGGGCCGACGATATCCGGAATTACGAGGAGATGAGCACCCTCATGAGGGCGCTACGTCAAGCCTTTACCGGCGATCGCGGCCTGAAGGGGCGGGTTGACGTAATTCTGAATGCCGCGAACGGTCAGGCGATGCCACGGCAGGCCCGATCGTTGCTTACGGCGCTCGCCGCCCTCTATGCCGGCCCCGAGAGGCGCTATCTGAATTTCTACGGCCCACCGGGAACCGTCCTGACCTATCCTTACGAGGCGATACTGCCGTCAAGCTTTGGCGGCAAGCGACCGCCCGATGACGGCTCTCTTGCCGGGCGCGTTGTGTTTGCCGGCTATTCGGACCTGACTCTCGCGGATAAGCCGGATCGCTACTACACTGTCTTCACCAACGAAGACGGCGTCGACCTCAGCGGCGTCGAGATCATGGCAACGGCGCTGACCAACCTGCTGAATGACAGGGCGATTCAACGGGCAGGACCGGGCACCATCGTTGTGGTGATCCTCGTTTTCGGCTTCGTGATCGGCTTCCTGATATACGCGCTGCCTGCACTGATCGCGGTGCCGCTGACCTTTGTGCTGACCGGATTTTACGCCGCGGGCGCGCAATGGCTGTTCAACGAGAACGCGCTGTGGCTACCCTGGGCGACCCCGTTGACGGTCCAGATGCCGTTTGCGCTGCTGGTCGGGTTGATAGCCCACTATCTTCTGGAGCGGCGCAAAGTGCAAAACTTTGGGGACGCGCTGGAGATGTATGTGCCGGAATCGGTGGTGCGCGACCTGTCCGGCGAAGGCGTCGATCCGGATTCGATCAACCAGGTAGTCTACGGCACCTGCCTCGCCAACGACATGTCGGGCTTCAGCACGATTTCGGAAGGCAAGTCACCGAAAGAACTTGCCCGCTTCATGAACGCCTATTTCGACGCCATGGCTCAGCCCCTGAAACGCAACGGCGTCGATGTCACCGAGTTCCACGCCGACACGATCATGTGCGCCTGGACCAAAAACCAGGAATCGCCCGAGGCCCGGCGGAAGGTATTGCTTGGCGCCATCGGCGTGCTGGATGCGATGACGACCTTCAACGAGACCGAGCGGGTCAATCTCAGCGCGCGCATCGGGCTGCAGGACGGAAGTTTCTACCTCGGCCATACCGGCGGCGGCGGCCGCATGGCCTATTCGATCCTCGGCGATCCCGCGAATACGGCGTCGCGCCTGGAAGGGCTGAACAAATTCACCGGCACCCAGATCCTGGCGGCGGGAACCGTAGTCGATGGGGTGGAGGGCATACTGGTTCGGCCGGTCGGCTCGTTCCTGCTGGTCGGCAAGGCCGAGGGACTGGCCGCGTGTCAGGTCCTCACCTCGATGGACAAGGCGACCCCGGAGCAACAGGAACTCTGCGAATCCTTCCCGGCGGCGCTGAAGGCGTTCCAGGACCGGCACTGGGATGATGCAAAGGGACTGTTCAAAGCGATACTGAAGCGCCATCCCGACGACGGGCCCACCGCCATGTATCTGAATCTTTTGACGCAATATGCCGAGCATGGGCTGCCGGAGGGCGACCCCGCGGTTATCCGAATAACATCAAAATAACTCGTAAGGCGCAGCAATATTCCGCCGCCGGACAAGCATATGCAATTTTAGCTATACTTATGATTAATAATTCATTAACGTTAATAAAGCTCTCTTTTTAGAAGAGCATGCGGGACACTTACTAAGCACGATTGGGGAACACGATGCAGGGGAATAAACTCCCGTTCCTGTTAGGGGCAGTATTTCTATCTTCAGTAACGTTTAATCACGCAATCGCCGCGGTTCCGGACTGCGATCCTGTTGTCGGAGAGCTAATATCCGTCGAAGGCACGGTGCAGCTGCAGCGCGCGGGCGGCGGGTCCTGGCAGGCGGCGGGCGTGGGTGCCATGCTGTGCGACAAGGATACGGTGCGCACCGAGGCCAATAGCCGCGCCTCTGTCTCGCTGGTCAATGACGCGGTTTTCCGGCTCGACCAGAATACCGCCGTTCATCTCGCCGACATCGCGCCGGAGCCCGAGGAGAAATCCTTCGTAGAGTTGCTGGTGGGCGCCATCCAGTCATTCAGCCGCAAGCCGCGTGAGGTGGCGATTGACACCCCCTATCTGAACGCCACGATCGAGGGCACGGAATTCGTGATCCGCGTGGCTGAGAACGAAACCGAATTGACCGTGTTCGAGGGCACGGTGCGCGCCGCCAACGCCCAGGGCGAAGCGGCGGTGACCAGCGGCCAGATGGTCGTGGCGCAGGCCGGACAGGCGCCGCTGCGGCGTGTGGTGGTCCGGCCGCGCGATGCCGCGCAATGGTCGATCTACTATCCGCCCGTGCTGGCCGCGCTTGGCGGCGGGCAGGCGCCGTCCGACCTGCCGCCGGCGATTGCCGAAGCCGCGGGCCTGGCGGGCCAGGGCAACGCCGCCGGCGCGCTGGAGGCGATGGACCGGGTGCCCGCCACGCAGCAGGACGCCCGTTATCATCTGTATCGCGCCTCTTTCATGCTGGCCGCCGGCCAGGTGGACCAGGCGCGGGCCGCTATCGACCGGGCGTTGCAGCTCGATTCCGGCTCGGGGCTGGCCCATGCGATGCGCGCGGTGATCGACGTGGCCCGGAACCGCAATGACGAGGCCCTGGCGAATGGCCGGCGCGCCGTGGAGCTTTCACCGGATTCGGCGGCGGCGAGCATCGCGCTCTCCTACGCGCTACAGGCGACCTATCAGTTGGGCGAGGCGCGCCAGACGCTGGAGAAAGCAGTGGCCACCAATCCGGACGATGCGTTGGCCCGTGCGCGGCTGGCTGAATTATGGATGA
>JADFVY010000515.1 GCA_015222795.1 Pseudomonadota bacterium
CCCTTGACCGCTCGCGGCGTTGCGGCCCGCTTGTGGCGCTCGCGCCACGGCACGAACCGCGCCTGACGAGCGGACAAGGGAAACCGGTCATATGAGTCATTATCAACGAGCCTTGGTATTACTCCTGTAATTCCGGAATGTCCTGGTAGAGGTCCAGCGCCTCCGGATTCGCCAGCGCTTCCTTGTTCTTGATCTTGCGGCCATGGACCATGTCGCGCACCGCCAGCTCGGTGATCTTGCCCGATTTGGTGCGCGGGATGTCGGCAATCTGCACGATGCGGGCCGGCACGTGGCGTGGCGTGCAATTGGCGCGGACCTGGCCGCGGATACGGTCGCTTAAGGTCTCGTCCAGGATCAGGCCGTCGCGCAGCCGCACGAACAGCACCACCCGCACATCGCTCTCCCATTCCTGGCCGATGCAGATGGCCTCGACTACTTCGTCGATGGCTTCCACCTGGCGGTAGATTTCAGCCGTGCCGATGCGCACGCCGCCCGGATTCAGGGTAGCGTCCGATCGGCCATACATGACAAAGCCGCCATGGTCGGTGCGCTCGACGAAATCGCCGTGATGCCAGATATTCGGGTAGCGTTCAAAATAGGCGGCCCGGTAGCGCGCGTCCCCGGGATCGTTCCAGAAACCGATCGGCATCGGCGGGAAGGGCCGGGAGCAGACCAGTTCGCCCTTTTCCCCGATCAGCGAATTGCCGTCGTCGTCGAATACCTCGACCGCCATGCCCAGCCCCGCCGCCTGAATCTCGCCGCGCCATACCGGCGCGGCCGGGCTGCCCAGCATGAAGCAGGATACGATGTCGGTGCCGCCGGAAATCGATGACAGGCAGATATCTTTTTTGACGTTCGAATAGACATAGTCGAAACCTTCCGGCGCCAGCGGCGAACCGGTGGAGGCCATCGCGCGCACGGTCGATAGATCATGGCTGTCCATCGGTTTCAGCCCCGCCTTCGACAGGGCGTCGATATATTTGGCCGAGGTGCCAAATAGCGTCATGCCGTGGGTGTCGGCGAAGTCGAACAGCACGTTGCCGTCGGGATAAAAAGGCGAGCCATCATATAGAAGCAATGTCGCTTCCTGAGTCAGCCCGCCGACCAGCCAGTTCCACATCATCCAGCCGCAGGTGGTGAAATAGAACACCCGGTCGCCCGGCTTTACGTCGCTGTGCAGCCTGTGTTCCTTCATATGCTGCAGCAAGGTACCGCCCGCGCCATGCAGGATGCATTTGGGAACGCCCGTGGTGCCCGACGAATAGAGGACATAGAGCGGCGCATTGAACGGCATCTGCACAAAATCAATCTCGCCTGCCTCGAATGGCGCCGTGAAATCCGCCAGCCGGTGGGCGTTGGGCACGGCGGAAACGTCCGGCACGTCCGCCAGCAGCGGAAACACCACGACATTTTTGACTGAAGGCAGACCGGCAAGAATTTCTTTCACCCGGCCCAGAGAATCGTGGGACTTGCCGTTGTAATTATAACCATCGGCGCAAAACAGCAGCTTGGGCTCTACCTGGCCGAACCGGTCCAGCACCCCCTGGACGCCGAAATCCGGCGAGCATGAGGTCCATACCGCCCCCAGCGACGCGACCGCCAGGGTGGCGACGATGGTCTCCGGCATGTTCGGCACGAAACCGGCGCAGCGGTCGCCCGGGCCGATGCCGGCGGCCTTCAGGGCCTGGGCCAGCCGCGAAACATTATCGTAAAGCTCGGCCCAGCTCATGGACCGTTCGACCTTGTCTTCGGAACGGAAGATCAGGGCCGGCCCGTCGTCGCGGCGGCGTAAATGGTTTTCGGCGAAATTCAGGCGCGCGTCGGGAAAAAACCGCGCGCCCGGCATCTTGTCGCCATCGGCCAGCACCCGCTCGCCGCGGGTTTCGGCGATGACATTGCAATCGTCCCAGACGGCGGTCCAGAAATCTTCCATCCGGTCCAGCGAGAACCGGTGCAGCGCTTCGAAGTCGGGCAGCGAAACCTCATGCCGGGATTCCAGCATCCTGGCAAAGGCGGTGATATTTGCGTTCGCAACCCGCTCGGGCGAGGGCTGCCATAGCGGTTTTGTCATGTTTCGGCCTGCTATCCGTCTGATTTACACCACCAGTTTCAGCGTACGGCGCGGAACGGCCGGATGGTGACATCCTGCCAGACATTGCCCCTGGTGTAGGGATCGGCGGCGATGCATTTTTCGACCGATTCGCGGTCGGGGAATTCTACGATCACGGTGGAACCGATCATGTTTCCGTCGTCATCCATGATGGCGCCGCCGGCGATGAAATGGCCCTGTTCCTTCAGTTTCCCGATGCCCGCGATATGCTCGTCTCGCGCGCCCATGCGGCGGTTCAGCGCGCCATCGTCGGTTCCGTCCATTGCGATCACCAGAAAATCCATGACGCTGCCTGCTCCTGAAAAAATATAGATATGGAATGCGAGGGTGAAAAGCCCGCGCGACAGCGGCAGCTTATTCGCGCAAGTCCTCCGCGTCGAGTGCTTCGGCGGCCTTTTGGCGATGTTCGTCGGTGATATGGCCCGACAGCAGTTGCCAGGCGGCCCAGAACACCGAGGCATCGTCCATGAAACCCAGTGCCGGCAGAAAATCCGGCAGGAAATCCACGGGGATAATCAGATAAGCCAGCGCCGCCAGTATGGTGGCCTTGGTGCGGCTGGGGGTCTTGGGGTCGCTAGCGCAGAACCAGGCGGTCACCGCCTCCTCGACGAAGGGGATTCGCTTGGCGTAGCGGCGGATTTTGGGCCAGAAACCCTTGTTCACCCGCGATTCGTTTCGTTGCTGCTGCTCGGGACTCGGCAGCTTCATGGGCAGATTTTCAGTCATCCTTCTGCATATGGTGACGAAATCCGACATCTGCTATACCGAATTGAGCCAATCGGGAGGCAGTATCATGGATATCAAGGATGTAGCGGCTATCGTAACCGGCGGCGCGTCGGGCCTGGGGGCGGCGACGGCACGCGCCCTGGCCGAGGGCGGCGCGAAGGTCACGGTGCTGGACCGCGACGGTGACGGCGCCGCGGCAGTCGCCAACGGGGTCGGCGGGCTGGGCCTGAATTGCGATGTCGCGGATGGGGAAGCCGTGGAGGCCGCGCTGGCCGAGGCGCGGGCGGAACATGGCCCCTGCGGTATCCTGGTCAGCTGCGCCGGAATCGCCCCGGCCAAGCGCATCGTCGGGCGGGACGGGCCGATGAAACTGGAGGATTTCGAGGCCGTCATCCGGGTCAATTTAATAGGCAGTTTTAACCTGATGCGCCTTGCCGCCGCCGAAATGGCCGGCCGCGCGCCCAACGAAGACGGCGAGCGCGGGGTAATCGTCAATACCGCCTCCATCGCGGCCTATGAGGGCCAGATCGGCCAGGCGGCCTATGCGGCCTCGAAAGGCGGGATCGCGGCGCTGACCCTGCCGGCGGCGCGCGAATTCGCGTCCATCGGCGTGCGGGTGCTGGCCATCGCGCCGGGTCTGTTTGCAACGCCGCTGTTGCTCAACATGCCCGGGGACCTGCAGGACAGCCTTACCGCCACGCTGCCCTTCCCGAAACGCTTCGGCAAGCCGGAGGAATTTGCCGCCCTGGTGCTGCACATGGCCGCCAACCCGGTGATGAACGGCGAGGTCGTGCGGCTGGACAGCGCGCTCAGGATGCAGCCACGGTAAATTTGACCGGCAGTGCGACCTCATACTTCGAGACGCCCCTGCGGGGCTCCTCAGCATGAGGCGTCTAAGTCAGTCGAAGCAAAAACAATCTATGTGGCCTCATCCTGAGGAGGTTGCGAAGCAACCGTCTCGAAGGACGAGGTCGCTCGATCCCCGCGTTAGGCCGCCGCCTTGTCCATGAATTTGGCCAGCGTTACGTCTAGCTCGCTCAGGCCGCCGCAGTCGTGGGTGGTGAGTGTTACTTCGACCCGGTTATAGACGTTGAACCATTCGGGGTGGTGGTTCATCCGCTCGGCCTTCAGCGCGACTCTGGTCATAAAAGCAAAGGCTTCGTTGAATGTCTTGAACTTGAATGTTCTCGCGATGGCGTCGCGGTCGTCCTGCGCCATCCATTCCGTCAATTCCGTCAGCGCCGCCCGGCGCGCCGCGTCGTCCAGTTTTTCCGCCATGTCCCGGTTCACTTCCATTTCGGCTTGAAGGGTTTCGGGCGGGGCCATCGGCTGTTTATGTCCACCGCCGCCACGTCCATGTGGCTCCTTGTATATTCCTCCGTCGCGTCTTGTTCCGGCTGCCATTCCCAGTTCCGGTAGCGGCCCTGGCGCAGCGCGCCGGACAGAATCCGCCGCCGACGCTGGCTATCCAGCACGGCCTCGCGTACCGCACCGGCGTCCCAATGGGCATCGGCGCGTGCCCGGAAAGCCACGACACGGTCCGCCTGCGCATCCGTTCCCGCCAGATTATTCAACTCATATGGATCGCTGGAGAGATCGAACAACTGTTCCGGATCACCGGGACAGCATGTGTATTTCCACTGGTCATCGCGAATCATCAGCATTGGCTGGCCCGTGCCCTCGCCAAGATATTCCGAGATCGTCGATCCGGCTCCGCCCTTGTCGCCCTCCGCGATGGCGATCAGGTCCCGCCCGTCCAGCGGATCGACCGCCTCGGGGATCGGCGCGCCGGTCGCCTCCGCCGCAATCCTTGTCAGCGTCGGCAGCACATCGACCTGGCTCACCGGGGTCGTCACAATTCTGCCGCCAGCCTCGCCGGGCCTGTGCAGGACCATCGGAATCCGCACCGACCATTCGAAAAAGCTCATTTTGTACCAAAGGCCGCGCTCGCCCAGCATATCGCCATGGTCCGACAGGAACAGAACCGTCGTATTCTCCGCCAACCCGCATTCATCCAGCGCATCGCGCAAGCGGCCCAGCCAGTGGTCGACATAGGAGGTGTTGGCGAAATAACCGCGCCGCGCTCGCTGTATGTCCTCGTCCGTCACATCCACCGCGTCCCGGGCGATGACTTTTTCCAGACGCAGGCTGTGTGGGTCGTTGTCGCCTGGCGCGGGGCGCGGGACGCGCGGCATGGGGATATCCACATCCTCGTACAAATCCCAGAAGCGTTTCGGCGCCGCGTAGGGATCGTGCGGGTGGGTGAAACTCGCCACCAGGCACAGGGGGCGCTCGTCGGTTCCGCTCGCATGATCGTATATGGCGCGCAGGGCCTGGGTGCCGGTCTCTTCGTCGAAGGCGAGCTGGCTGGTCGTGGCCGCGACGCCGGCCTGCACCACCGAGGCCATGTTGTGATACCACAGGTCGATGCGCTCGTCGGGCCGGGTCCAGTCCGGCACCCAGCCGAAATCGGCCGGGTAGATGTCCGTCGTATGGCGCTCTTCGAAACCATGCAACTGGTCCGGGCCGATGAAATGCATCTTGCCGCTAAGCGCGGTGCGGTAACCCATCATCCGCAGGTAATGGGCGAATGTCGCGACGGTGCTGGGCAGATAGGCCGCGTTGTCGTATCCACCGCAGCGCGAAATATATTGCCCGGTCATGAAGGCAAGGCGCGCCGGGGTGCAGAGCGGGCTGTTGCTGTAGGCCGCGTCGAAGCGAATGCCTTCCGCCGCCAGCCGGTCGATGTTCGGGGTTCGCGCGGCCTCGCTGCCATAGCAGCCGACCGCGAATGGGTTCAACTGATCGGCCATGACGATCAGGATGTTTTGGGCGGCCATGGCGAATCTCCTTGTAGTTTGGCTAGGTGCGCACCTGTACACCACTAGCATCCGGTGGCCCGCTATCCTATCTTTCCAATCATGGACGGAACCCACGCACCCACGCTGGACGACATCGAGGCCCTGGCCCGTACGGCCTTCGAATCGATTCCCGACGAGCTGCGTCGCCATGTCGGGGATGTTGTGATTCGCATCGATGAATTTCCCGACGAGGAAACCTGCCGCGATATGGAGCTGGAATCCGGCTTCGACCTGCTCGGCCTCTACCAGGGTGTTTCGCTGGACCAGAAGGAGGCCATGGGCAGCCGACAGGAAGTCGACATGATTTTCCTCTACCGCCGGCCGCTGCTGGATTACTGGTGCGAAACCGGCGAGGAGTTGAGCCACCTTGTCCGCCACGTGCTGATCCACGAAATCGGCCACCATTTCGGCCTGTCCGACGACGACATGGAGGCGCTGGAACGGCTCGCCGATGCGTAGACGGCGGCGCCACCTTGAAGGGCAAAAATTGACATAAATTGCTTTTTTTGATACATTCAGGGCGTGGGGAGGCATGTCGCCATGAATGTATCTTTAACACCGCGCCTGGTTGATTACGTTCGCCAAAAAGTTGACGCTGGCCTCTATGGTTCGTCCAGCGAGGTCATCCGCGATGCGTTGCGCCTGATGGATGAGCGAGACCGCCAAAAGGAAGCCGCGCTTATTGCACTGCGCGGCGACGAACCGCGGGCGGCCGACAGCGGCGTCATCGATCCGGTGGATTTATTCGACAAGCTGAAGAACGTCGTCGACGGCCGGATGTAGCGGGGGTTTCTACCCCCGCCGCAGCAGGAATACCGCCTGTTCGGCCATGATGTTGGCCAGCGCGCCGGTGGCGGTGACGTCCATCGGGCGGCCCTTGCCGTTCAACGCCAGGCCGCGCTCCACATGCAGGTTCATCTCGCGCGCCAGGGCGACGAAATCGCGGATCGTGCAGAAATGAATGTTGGGCGTGTCGTACCACTGGTGCGGCAGGTTTTTCGTTACCGGCATACGGCCGTTCCAGGCCAGACTCATCCGCATCCGCCAATAGCCGAAGTTGGGGAAGGACACGATCGACCGCCGGCCGATCCGCGCCATATGGTCCAGCACGGTATGCGGATTGCGGGTCGCCTGCAGTGTCTGGCTGAGGATCACATAATCGAAGGCGTCCGACGGGTAATTCTTGAGGTCGGTATCGGCGTCGCCCTGGATGACCGACAGGCCGTTGCGCACGCAGGCGTTCACGCCGGCCTGGCTCAACTCAATGCCGCGCCCGTCGATGCCCTTGGCCTTCCACAGATACTGCAGCAGCGCACCATCGCCGCAACCGACATCCAGCACGCGGCTGGAGGGCTCAACCATGTCGGCGATCAGTTGCAGATCGACGCGAATCGAGGGGGCTGCGCCGTTCATGATCCGTTGAGGCCCTTATGCTCGGCGCATCCGTTCAGGAAACCGCCCAGAACCTCGTGAAATTCAGGCTCGTCCAGCAGAAAGGCGTCGTGCCCCTTGTCGGATTCGATCTCGACGAAGCTGACATTGGCGGCGACCGCATTCAGCGCATGCACGACGGCACGGCTTTCCGGGGTCGGGAACAGCCAATCGCTGGTGAAGGACATCAGGCAAAACCGCACGGGCGTATTCGCGAAAGCGGCCGGCAACGAGCCGAATTCCGCCGCCAGGTCGAAATAATCCATGGCGCGGGTGATGTAGAGGTAGGAATTGGCGTCGAACCGTTCGACGAAAGTGATGCCCTGGTGGCGCAGATAGCTTTCTACCTGGAAATCGGCGTCGAAACCGAATGTCAGCGTCTCGCGGTCCTGCAGGTTGCGCCCGAATTTACGGTGCAGCGCGGTCTCCGACAGATAGGTGATATGCGCGGCCATGCGCGCGACCGCCAGGCCGCGGCGTGGATTGGTGTCGTGCGACAGGTAATCGCCGCCATGCCAGTCGGGGTCGGCCATGATGGCCTGGCGTCCAACCTCGTGAAAGGCGATATTCTGCGCCGAATGGCGCGCCGCGCCGGCGACCGGGATGGCGGCGAAGACGCGCTCGGGATAGCGTGCCGCCCAATCCAGCGCCTGCATCGCCCCCATGGAGCCCCCAATGACGGCAAACAACTGGTCGATGCCCAACGCGTCGATCAGCAGTTTCTGGGCGCGCACCATGTCGGCAATTGTAATGACCGGAAATTTCAGGCCGTAAGGCTTGCCCGCGGCCGGGTCGATTTCCTTGGGTCCAGCGGTGCCCAGGCATCCGCCCAGCACATTGGCGCAGATGATGAAATAACGGTCGGTGTCCAGCGGTTTGCCGGATCCGGCAAGTTGGCTCCACCAGCCAGGCTTGCCGGTAATGGGGTGGGTTTCGGCAACAAACTGGTCGCCAGTCAACGCGTGGCACACCATGATGGCGTTGGATTTGTCGGCGTTCAACTTGCCATAGGTCTGGTAGGCGAGCGGAAACGGCCCCAACTCGACACCGCAGTCGAGGCGAAGCTTCTCGTTTCTTCCAAGCTCGATGCTCTGGCCCGGAAGCGATATGTTTTCGGTCGCCGACATGGCCAAATAGCTAAGGTTGATGCGTCGGCGCGTCAATCATTTCTTCAATTAAGGAGTCTGTCGGCAAATGCTGACAGCGCATCGGCAAACTGCTAATGAAGCTGTCTTTCGGGAACCCCCCACAATACGCGTCAGGGAAGCATGGAAAAGACCAAGCCAAATCTGGATGATCTGCGCCGCGAAATCGACGAGATCGATACGTCATTGCATGACCTGATCATGCGCCGTACGGCCATCGTTGAACAAGTCGCAGAGGCCAAGGGCAGCCAAGTCGATTCCGGCATGCGCCCAGGGCGTGAGGCGGTAATTCTGCGGCGCCTGGCGGCGCGCCATGCAGGCCATTTCGGGCGCGGGTCGCTGTTGCGAATTTGGCGGGAAATCATCGCCACGCTGACCGCGATGCAGGGACCTTACAGCGTGGCCGTTTTCACCGACGATGTGGACGAACTGTGGGATCTGGCCCGCGATCATTTCGGCAGCTACACGGATCTTTCCGGCTGCGCCACCCGGCGCGAAGTGGTGGCGGGGGTTGCCGGGGGAAGCTGGACTCACGGCACGCTGCCCTACCCGGCGGAAACCGACGAGCGGCCCTGGTGGGCAGGTCTCTGGTCCACCGACGCCCCCCGCGTCGTTTTGCGGCTGCCCTTTGTCGAGCCGGGTAATGTGCGTGACCGCGGCGCATCGGCGCTGGTTATCGCCCGCGTGCCGCCGGAAGCCAGCGGCGACGACCGCAGCCTGCTGTTGCTGGAAACCACGGCCCAGGTGCGCCGCCCGGTGATCGGCGAGATGCTGGCGAAGGCCGGTTTGGAAGGTGAGATCGTTTGCGCCGCCGCCGATGGCACGCACCAGTATCTGGCCGAGGTTGCCGGGTTTCTGGAAGGCGGAGACAGCCGGCTGGCGACGCTGGCCAAACAAGAAAATGTTGAGCGTGTCCGGGTGATTGGCGCCTATCCGGTGCCGCTTAACGGCAATTCCTGACAGAAGGGTATTCAAGATGACATCACCAACCCCGCGTCCGGGCATCATGGATATCGCCCCTTATGTCGGCGGCAGTCACGCCGTTACGGGCGTCGACAAGGTCATCGTGCTGTCGGCGAACGAAAACCCGCTTGGACCCAGCCCGAAGGCCAGGGAAGCCTATGCCGCCATGGCCGACGAATTGCACCGCTATCCCGAGGGCGGGGCGGTGGCGCTGCGCCAGGCGATCGGCAAGCGGTTCCGGCTGGACCCGGAACGTATCGTCTGCGGCGCGGGCTCCGACGAATTGATCTCGCTGCTGATCGGCGCCTATGCCGGTCCCGGCGACGAGGTGCTGTACAGCCAGTATGGCTTTCTGATGTATGCGATTTCCGCCAAGGCCGCGGGTGCGACGCCGGTTACCGCGCCGGAGAAAAACCTGACCGCCGATGTCGATGCGCTGCTGGAGCATGTGACGGAAAACACCCGCTTGCTGTTCCTGGCCAACCCGAACAACCCGACCGGCACCTGCCTGCCGGCCTCGGAGTTGAGCCGCCTGCGCGACAATCTGCGCGACGACGTGCTGCTGGTGATCGACGCGGCCTATGCCGAATATGTCGGCACCGGGGATTACAACGCGGGCGAGGATCTGGCGGGCAGGTGCGACAACGTCGTGATGTTGCGGACCTTTTCCAAGATTTTCGGCCTTGCGTCCCAGCGGCTTGGCTGGGCCTACGGACCGGCGGCGATCATCGACGTGCTGAATCGGGTGCGCGGGCCCTTCAACATCACCGCATCGGCCCAGGCGGCGGGGATCGCGGCGGTCGAGGATGTCGAGCATGTCCAGGCCAGCCGCGACCATAACGACCGCTGGATGGCCTGGTTGACGCAGCAGCTTGGCGGGCTGGGAGTAGAGGTTCCGCCGTCAGCCGGCAATTTCATCCTGGCGCGGTTTGCCGACAAGGCAAGCGCCGACGCGGCCTACGCGCATCTGATGTCGCGGGGTATTATCGCGCGCCTTATGGCCGGTTACGGTCTGCCCGAGTCGATCCGCATCACGATTGGCCTGGAAGACGAAAACCGGGCGCTGGTCGATGCGCTGGCCGAGCATCTGGGTGCGGCATGAGCGAGCTTTTGTTCGAACGGGTCGCGCTGATCGGCCTCGGGCTGGAAGGCTCGTCGCTTGGTCATGTGATGAAGCGCGAGGGTTTGGCAGGCCATATCGCCGGCTGCGCGCGGGCCCAGGCGACTCTCGACAAGGCGATGGAGGTGGGCTTCGTCGATAGCGTGAACGCGAACCCGGCCGCCGCCGTCGCGGATGCCGACCTTGTCGTGCTCTGCACGCC
>JADFVY010000069.1 GCA_015222795.1 Pseudomonadota bacterium
CCGGCAAGCACATGCATAAGCGTGGACTTGCCGGCGCCGTTGTGACCGACGAGACCCAGGCACTCGCCGGCGCCGACCGCAAGGTCGACACCGACGAGGGCGCGCACCGCGCCAAAGCTTTTCGCCACGCCTTCAAGGCCGACGATCTTGCCGTTTGCGGATGGCATATGCCTGGGCTCCGTTGCGGATACCGGCTGTTACTTGGCACCCGCGATGGCTGCCTTGGCGTCGTCGAGGCTGTATTCGACATTGGCGACGCCGCCGGCTTCGGTGTTCTTCAGGTTATCTTCCAGGTTGCCCTGGTCGATCTGCAGGAAGGGCACCACCATGTCCTTCGGCACCTCGACGCCGTCCAGAATCTGCTGGGCGACCCAGAAAGCCAGCGTGCCGACGCCTGGCGCAATCGAGACCGACATGGTCTCGTATCCGTTGGCGTCCTTCTGCTCCTTCCACCAGGTCAACTCATCATGGCGGTTGCCCATGATGATCAGCGGGATCGGCCGGCCGGCGGCCTTGAAGGCCTGGGCCGCGCCGTAACCGTCACCGCCCTGGGTAACCACGGCCTTGACTTCCGGCAGCGACGGCAGGAGGCCGGCAACGGCCTTCTGCGACACGTCCTGGGCCCAGTTGCCATGGACCGAACCGACGACCTTGAACTGCGAGTGCTTGGCGGCGCCCGCCTCGATACCGGCATGGATTTCGTCGTCGACGAAAACGCCGGCCAGGCCGCGAATTTCAAGAACGTTGCCGCCCTTGGGCATGCGTTTGGCCAGATAGTCGAGCTGGATTGCGCCCATCGTCTTGAAGTCGACGGCAATGCGCCAGGCGCAGGGCTCGGTCACGACACCGTCGAAGGACACGACGATGATGCCGGCGTCGCAGGCCTGCTTGACCGCGCCATTCAGCGCGTCCGGCGAGGCGGCGTTGATGACGATGGCATCGTAGCCCTGCAGGATCAGGTTCTGGATCTGCGAGGCCTGCTCGGTCACCTGGTTTTCGGCGGTCGTAAAGGCCGGCGCCTCGGCGACAACGCCATCGGCAACAGCCTTACTTGTCACTTTATCCCAGCTCTTCAGCATGGCCTGGCGCCAGGAATTGCCGGCGTAGTTGTTGGAAAGGGCAATTTTCTTGCCCGAGGTATCCGCCTGGGCGATGCCCGCGGCGAGGGTCAGGCTGACGGCCGCGGCCGCGAGAAGTGTCTTCTTGAGCATTGTTGTTTCCTTTGTTTCAGGCTTCATTCTGGACGGTTTTCGGAACCGCTTTCACTCCGTCCGCGGTTCTTCTGTTGTTGGGCCGCGAGTGGGCGGCCGTCAAAACGTCGCGGCGAAATCCCGCAACAAAATCTCATTAATGCGAATCTCTCGGCACGGCGGCGCCGCGGCAGCCGACCAGGAAGTCCAGGTCGGCGCCCTTGTCGGCCTGCAGAACGTGATCGACATAAAGCTTCTGGTATCCGCCATCCATCTCCGGCGCCGGCGGCGTCCAGGCCTCCCTGCGGCGCGCCAGTTCCTCGTCGGATACGTCCAGATGCAGACGGCGGCCAGCCACGTCCAGTTCGACCATGTCGCCGTCCTGGACCAGCGCCAGCGGCCCGCCGGCCGCGGATTCCGGCGCGACATGCAGGACCACGGTGCCATAGGCGGTGCCGCTCATCCGCGCATCCGAAATGCGCACCATGTCCTTGACGCCCTTGGCCAGGATCTTGGGCGGCAGGCCCATATTGCCGACCTCGGCCATGCCAGGATACCCCTTCGGCCCACAGTTCTTGAGCACCAGCACGCAGGTCTCATCAACGTCCAGATCCGGATCGTCGACGCGCTCCTTGTAATGCTCGATGGACTCGAACACCACGGCGCGGCCCTTGTGCTGCATCAGTTCCGGCGTCGCCGCCGACGGCTTGATGATGGCGCCCGACGGCGCCAGGTTGCCGCGCAGGACCGCGATGCCGCCGCTTTCCACCAGCGGCTTCGAGACCGGATGGATCACCTCTTCGTTGAAGTTCTCGGCATCCTTCACATTGTCCCACATGGTCTGGCCGTTGACCGTCAGCGCGTCCTTGTTCAGCAGGCCGTTATCGCCCAGCGCCTTCAAGACCACGGGCAGCCCGCCAGCATAATAGAAATCCTCCATCAGGAAACGCCCCGACGGCATCAAATCGACGATGGTCGGCACGTCCTTGCCCAGCTTGTCCCAGTCATCCAGCGTGAAATCGACGCCCACCCGGCCGGCCAGCGCCAGCAGATGGACCACCGCGTTGGTCGAGCCGCCGATCGCGCCATTCGCGCGAACCGCGTTCTCGAAGGCCGCGCGGGTCAGCACCTTCGACATCCGCAGATCTTCATGCACCATCTCAACAATCCGCCGGCCCACCAGATGGGCCAGCGTGCGGCGGCGCGAATCGGCGGCCGGGATGGCGGCGTTGGACGGCAGGCCCATGCCCAGGGATTCGACCATGCTGGCCATGGTCGACGCGGTGCCCATGGTCATGCAGTGGCCGACGCTGCGCGACTGGCCGGCCTCGGCCGCCATGAAATCCTGCAGCGTCATTTCGCCGGCGCGCACGGCCTCGCTGAACTGCCACACCGACGTGCCCGAACCGATATCCTTGCCGCGATATTTACCGTTCAGCATCGGCCCGCCGGACAGGCAGAGCGCCGGCAGGTCGCAGCTCGCCGCGCCCATCATCAGCGACGGCGTGGTCTTGTCGCAGCCGACCATCAGCACCACCCCGTCGATCGGGTTGGCGCGGATCGATTCCTCCACATCCATGCTGGCGAGGTTGCGGAACAGCATCGTGGTGGGGCGCATGAGCGTTTCGCCCAGCGAGGTCACCGGGAATTCCAGCGGAAAGCCCCCGGCCTCCCACACGCCGCGTTTGACATATTCCGCAAGCTCGCGAAAATGCGCGTTGCAGGGCGTCAGTTCCGACCAGGTATTGCAGATGCCGATGACCGGTCGACCGTCGAAGGCGTCATCGGGAAAGCCCTGGTTTTTCATCCAGCTACGGTGAATAAAACCGTCCCTGTCGGCGGGGCCGAACCAGGCGGCGGAACGGTACTTTCCTTTATCGGATTTCGACATGTCTCATGGTCTCCAGAATCAGCGTTAGTTATGTTATTTTTGATCGATATCGACGACGCGATGATAGTCGTTCATGGCGTCGGAAAGAAGGACATCCATGGCCTCGCGCGCGCCCTCGCTATCTCCTGTGGCAATAGCCGTCAGCACGGCCTCATGGCGCGGCAGGGAGTTTATTTTCGCGCCAGGGCGGGAACTGGAAATCCTGAAACTGGTGGCCAGCGCAGAATCAATCAGCGCACCCAGCGGGGCGATGAATTCGTTGCCTGTCGCCGTCAGTATCGCCTGATGGAAACGCAGGTCCGGCTCGATGCCGGCCTCGATATTCTCGCCGGCGACCACCATATCCTCGTACGCCTCTCTGATATTGGTGATCGCGGCCTTGTCACCGCGCATGGCGGCGATGGCCGCGGCAGCCGGCTCGATGACGCGACGCATTTCGAAAAGGTCGTCCGCGTAGTCTTCGAAGGCGCCGTCAGATACCAGCCAGTTCAGCACGTCGGGATCGAGCATGTTCCACGAGGCCCGCGGCCGAATCCGCGTTCCGGTTTTCGGTCGGGATTCGACCAGCCCCTTGGCCGACAACAGCTTGATCGCCTCACGCAACGCCGTGCGGCTGACCTTTAACTCCAGACTGAGGTCGGCTTCATTCGGCAGCGTCTCGCCCGGAGTCAATTCGCCCCGGATAATACGCGCGCCAATCGCGTGCGCGACCTGCCCGTGCAAGCTGCGCCGCGAAAAAGTACGGCCACTGCGACTGGATTCCAACAAGATGCCCCGGTCCTGGTTTCGGTGTTTCCTTCGCCGACCCGTTTCAATGCGGATCGGTCATTTCCTCATACAATATGCTTAAATAAATGAACGCCGTCCGTGAAAGAGTCAAGCAACTGTTGTGCTGCGGTGCATCAATCAGTCATGGAAACCCGGATCTTCGCGTTCCAGAACTTGTTTCAGGGCATCGAAATGCTTGGCGGCGTAATCGGCGGCAAAGGTCCTGATATTGTCGTGGACATCCCGCCCCATGTTGTCGCCGATATATTTCATCGGCCGGCCGGTCTGCATCGCCAGCACCTGCACCTGGCAGGCGCGCTCCAGATAATAAAGGTCGTCAAATGCCTCGGCAATCGTGTCGGCGACCGCCATCACGCCGTGATTGGCCATGAACATGATTCGCTTGTCGCCCAGCCCTTCGGCGATTCGCCGCCCCTCGTCCAGACTGTCGGCGACGCCGTTATAATCGTCGTCATAGGCGATATCGCCGATGAAGCGCAGCGCGTTCTGGGTCACGGGCTCCAGCCGGCCTTCTTGCAGGCTGGTCAACGCCGTGGCCCAGATCATATGGGTATGCAGTACGCAGCGGGCACGCGGATGCTTGCGATGGACCTCGGAATGGATGCAGAAGGCGGTCGTCTCAAGCGGGTGATCGCCTTCAAGTACATTGCCCTCGCCGTCAACCAGCAGCATATCGCCGGCGCGCATCAGCGACCAGTGAATGCCGTGCGGATTGATCAGGAATCGTTCTTCCTCGCCGGGAAGCTGGTAGCTGAAATGGTTGCACACGCCTTCGCTGAAGTCATAGCGTGCCGCCAGTCGCAACGCCGCCGCCAGATCGATTCGCGCCTGTTTTACTGTATTGGTCATGCCGTCTTTCCTCGCGGGCGATTATGTCCTAATTGAATTGGGCGTCGGTGCCGGTGCTTGAATAGTCTTATAATATGATGATAATAGCTCTGCCCCCCTGGGCCGCGTCAAGTCCGCGTTGCCCCAGGCCTAATCTGGGAGGACCTATGAATAATATCGATTTGACCGGCCGTTGCGCCGTAATTACAGGTGGCGCGCAGGGAATCGGGCGGGCCATCGCCGAGCGATTCCTGGAGTCCGGCGCCGCCGTGTGTTTGTGGGACCAGGACAAGGCGCTGGTTGAACAGACCGCCAGCGAACTTTCCGGACGCGGCAAGGCCCATGCGGTCGTGACCGACGTCACCGATCTTGCGGCCATCGAACAGGCGGTGCGCGACACGGAAAAGGCGCTGGCCCCCATCGATATTCTGGTCGCCAATGCCGGAATCGCCGGGCCGAATCACAAGGTCTGGGATTACCCGGCGGACGACTGGCGCAAGGTCATCGATATCGATCTTAACGGGGTATTCTATTGCTGCCGCGCCGTCGTGCCCGGCATGATCAAGCGCAATTACGGACGTATCGTCAACGTCGCCTCGATCGCCGGCAAGGAAGGCAATCCGAATGCCAGCGCCTACAGCACGGCCAAGGCCGGTGTCATCGCGCTGACCAAGTCCCTGGGCAAGGAACTGGCCGAATACGATATCGCGGTCAACTGCGTTACGCCGGCCGCCGTGAAGACCCGCATCTTCGACCAGATGGCGCAGGAACATATCGACTATATGCTGTCCAAGATTCCACGCGGGCGTTTTCTGAAGGCCGAGGAGGCCGCCGCCATGGTCGCCTGGCTGGCGTCGCAGGACAATTCCTTCACCACGGGCGGCGTATTCGACCTGTCCGGCGGCCGCGCCACCTACTGATAGCAGGGCATCCGACCATGAAGATCGTCATTACCGGCGGAACCGGTTTTCTGGGATTGAACCTCGCTCGCGCAATCATCAAGCGCGGCACGATGGCCGGCCCGTCCGGGCGGCAGGAAGAGGTGGACGGCATCCTGCTGTTCGACCAGGTCATCCCCGATCGCCTGCCCGACGGGCTGGATAGTCGCGTTACCATGCAGGCTGGCGATATTTCCGACCGCGACACGGTGTTCGCCCTGGTCGACCGCGACGATATATCGGTCTTCCACCTGGCCTCGGTGGTGTCCGGCGGTGGCGAGAAGGATTTCGACCTGGCCATGCGGGTGAACCTGGATGGCGGCCGCCATGTCTTCGAGGCGGCGCGCGCCCGCAACGGATTGCCTCGCGTGGTCTTCGCCAGTTCGGTTGCGGTCTTTGGCGGCAGCGCCATGCCGAAAGTGGTGGGCGACACCACAAAGCAGACTCCGCAGACCACCTATGGGTTGACCAAGGCCATCGGCGAGTTGATGGTCAACGACTATACGCGCAAGGGCTTTTTCGACGGGCGTACGGTGCGACTGCCGACCATCTTCATCCGCCCGGGCAAGCCGAACGCGGCGGCGTCCAGCTTCGCCAGTGGTGTTTTCCGCGAACCGTTGAATGGCGAGGAATGTGTTCTGCCGGTCAGGACAGACGTACAAATGGCCCTGCTGGGTTACCGTAACGCGGTCGCTGGCTTTGTCGGCCTGCATGAGGCGGAGGGTGCGGCCATTGGTGACGACCGCGCCGTAGTTTTGCCAAGCGGAACCTATACGGTTGAAGAGATGATCGAGGGTGTGAAGCGGGTCGCCGCCGCCAACGATATCACGCTTGGGCCAATAACCGTACGGCCCGATCCGGCGATCGAGGCGATTGTCGCCGGATGGGCCACCCACAGCGAGGCGCCGCGCGCCGAGGCGTTGGGGCTGCCGAACGACGAGAGCCTGGACCGGGTAATCCAGGATTATATCGACGATTTCATGCCAACACACTGATTGACAAGACAGGCGATGAACGAACCCACCTCCATCCTGATCGACTGGGGAACCACCAATTTTCGCGCCTGGCTGATTGGCGGCGACAGCAAAATCATTGACCGGTGCGAGGCGCCGGACGGAATCATGCAGGTCCCCGCGGGCGGTTTTTCGCGGACCCTGGGTAATCATGTCGGCAAATGGCGCGCGGCCCATCCCGGATTGCCGGTTTTGATGGCCGGGATGGTCGGCAGCCAGCAGGGCTGGGCCGAGGCGCCATACCTCGACTGTCCCGTGGGTATCGACGATTTGGCCCGGGCCGTTATGCCGGTTCCGGGAGCAGACGGGGTCCATATTGTGCCCGGTATCTGTTACGAGGCGCCGGACGGGCGTCACGACGTCATGCGCGGAGAAGAGGTGCAGATCTTCGGTTCGCTGGCAAAGGATGGAAAAGGTCGGCAGGTCTTCTGCCTGCCCGGCACCCACTCAAAATGGGCCGCGGTCGAGGATGGGCGGGTGGTCTGGTTCGCCACCGCGATGACCGGCGAGGTCTGGTCGGTGATGTCTGAACACAGCATTCTCGGCCGTCTTATGGAGGGCGCGGCACTGGACGACATGGACAGCTTCAAGCAGGGCTTTGCGCTTTCCGAACATCCGGGTGGATTGCTGAACCACCTGTTTTCGGTGCGCGCGGAGGCGCTGTTCGGTGCGGTACCGACTTCCGGATTGCGCTCTTACCTTTCCGGCATCCTGATCGGCCACGAGGTCCGCGCCATGTTGCCGATCGCCCGGCCGACCGGGCCGGTAACGCTTATCGGGCGCCCGGACGTAACCGAACTGTATTCTTCCGCAATTACAACGGTGGAGACGGCGACAGTCTCAACTCCGGTGGAGATTTCGACACTGCATGGGCTAAACCATATCCAGGAGGCAATGAAAAATGGCTGATAGAATGCCGACATTCGATCAGGCGCTCGAGGCGATGCCGCTGGTGGCGATCCTTCGGGGTGTGGGGCCGGATGAGGCGGTCGAGATCGCACGGCGC
>JADFVY010000516.1 GCA_015222795.1 Pseudomonadota bacterium
GTCGCCGTGCAGAAGCCGCAATGGACGCAGGCGCGCAGGATTTCGTTCGCGACCTTGATGTCGGGATCGGCAAGCTGTTCGGGGGAAAAATTCGTCTGCATCCGCGCGCGGGCTCCGTTATGGGATTACTCAGACATCTTCGTACATACGGCCAGGATTGAGAATGCCCTTCGGGTCGAAGGCCGCCTTCACGCGTTGCGCCAGCATCGTCTTCGCGCCGGGCTGCGGATGGAATACCGGGACATTGCGCCTGATCTCCTCCGGCGCGCGAAACAGGGTGGCGTGACCAGTCGTGCGATCGACAGCCGCGCGTACCGCCTCGTGGCTGGCATCGGTTCCCGCCGGCAGGGCCAGCCAGACCAATCCGCCGCTCCAGTCGAGGAAGGCCTCGGCGCCCTCGATCGCCGTCAGCTCGCCGACCAGGCCGGACGCGGACGCCGGCGGCACCGACAGTTTCCAGACCGCTCGGTCGTCGCCGGGTTGCGAGAAGGGCATGACGTCGCGAACCTCGCGCCAGAAGGCGATCGAATTCATGCTGTGCAGTTCTTCCGTCGTGCCGAATTCCGCCAGCATCTCGCGCAGGGCGTTGCAGCGATATTCGGTGGACGGCCCCGGCCCTTCAATGCGCAGCGCCGCGACCGGGCCCTTCTGCCCGGCGATCAATTCAACGCCGGAGTTACCGGCCAGCGAGGCCGGCAGCCAGGCCGCGCCCGAAACCTCATGGGGGCTTTGCATCGCCTTGACCATCGCCGGCACCGCCTTGTCCGGCCCGGCGCCGACCAGCAGCGCGGTTCTCGTCTTTTCCGGGACCGGCAGAACCTTCACCGTCACATCGGTCATGGCCGCCAGCGTGCCCCAGGAACCGGCCATCAGCTTGCTGAGATCGTAGCCGGTAACATTTTTCACCACGCGCCCGCCGGATTTGAAAATCACTCCCCGGCCGGAGACCGCGTGGAATCCCAGGAAATGATCGCGCGCGGCGCCGCTTTTGACCCGGCGCGGGCCGGAAAGATTGCAGGAAATCACGCCGCCCAGCGAGCCCGATGGCGCGTTGGAACGGGCGCCCGAACCGCCCTGTCCGCCGGTGACGGACGCCAGCAGCGGCCCATAATCCGGCGGTTCGAATTCCAGTTGCTGGTTGTTTTCGCGCAAGGCCGCCTCGATCTCGGCGATCGGGGTCGCCGGGCTGGCCGTCATTACCAGTTCATCGGGCTCATAGAGCGAGATACCGGCCATGCCGCTGAGCTCCACGACATGATCGACCGCCATCGGCCGCCCCAGCGCGCGCTTGCTGCCGGTACCGACAATTTCCAGCGTCTTGCCCCCGGAGGCCGCCCAGGCCAGCAGGTCACGCAGTTGGTCCGGATTATCCGGGCGGAATGTCTCGCTCACAATTCTGTTTCCCTAAAATCGGGGTATGTCGGGGAATCGCGTCTCCCCATTATGCACATGCACGCGGCCAAGTTCGGCGCAGCGATGCAACACCGGAAACATCTTGCCGGGATTGAGCAGCGACAACGGGTCGAAGGCGCATTTCACGCGCATCTGCTGGTTCAAATCTTCCTCGGAAAACATCTCCGGCATCAGGTCGCGCTTTTCCACGCCCACGCCATGCTCGCCCGTCAGCACGCCGCCGACCTCGACGCAAAGTTTCAGAATATCAGCGCCGAACTCCTCGGCCTTCTCCAACTCGCCGGGGACGTTCGCATCGTAGAGAATCAGCGGGTGGAGGTTTCCGTCGCCGGCGTGGAAGACGTTGGCGACCCGCAGGCCGTATTTATCCGACAGCTCGGCCATCCGCTTCAACACCTCGGGCAGTCTGCCGCGAGGGATCGTGCCATCCATGCAATAATAGTCGGGCGAAATCCGACCCACTGCCGGGAAGGCGGCTTTACGACCGGCCCAGAAAGCCTGGCGCTCGGCGTCGGATTCCGACACGCGAATCGTGGAAGCACCACACTCCCTGGCGATTCCTGTCACGCGTTCGATCAGATGATCGACCTCCACCGCCGGGCCGTCGAGTTCGATAATGATCAGCGCCTCGACATCGAGCGGATAGCCGGCATGAACGAAATCCTCCGCCGCCCGGGTCGCCAGCTTGTCCATCATTTCCATGCCCGCCGGGATGATGCCCGCGCTAATGACTTTCGCCACACAGTCGCCGGCCTGCTCGCTGGTCGGGAAACCCGTCAACATGGCGCGCACGGTTTCAGGGCTGCGCAGAATTCGAACCGTCACCTCGCTAACGACCCCCAGGAGTCCCTCGGAGCCGGTCAACAGCCCCAACATATCGTAGCCACCGGCATCCAGATGCTTACCGCCGAATCGCATGACCTCGCCCTCGATGGTCACCAGTTCGACGCCCAACACATTATTAGTGGTCAGACCGTATTTCAGGCAATGAACGCCGCCGGAATTCTCGGCGATATTGCCGCCGATGGTGCAGGCGATCTGGCTCGACGGATCGGGCGCATAGTAGAAACCCTCGTGCTGGACCGCGTTGGTGATGCCCAGGTTGGTGACACCGGGCTGCGTCACGACACAGCGGTTGTCGAAATCGACTTCCAGAATACGGTTGAATTTTGCCATCGACAGCAGCACGCCATCGGCCAACGGAAGGGCGCCGCCCGACAGTGACGTGCCGGCGCCACGGGGAACCACCTTGATTTCGTTTTTATGGCAGTAGCGAAGAATTTCAGCGACCTGTTCCACCGTCTCGGGAAGAACAACCACCAACGGGGGCTGGCGATAGGCGGTCAGCCCGTCGGACTCATAAGGGCGCAGTTCATCCTCATCGACGATCACCCCGCCTTCGGTCGGCACTATCTTGGCGAGTTCCGCCGCAATAATTTCCCGCCGTGCGAGCGTCCCCTGATCGGGTATGGGCATCTTCATCGGTATCTGTGGTCTGCTTGCTGTTATACAAATCTCGTGATAGCACCATTATCAATCGAGGTGAACATCAACTTGCGTCGAACAGAAGAAACCGCGCCAATTTGGCGCGGTTTACCGAACGGGGAAGACCGGCCCCTGCGGGCCAGACGGCATCAGCCCTGACGGGCCTTGAAACGCGGGTTGCGCTTGTTGATGACGTACAGACGTCCCTTGCGACGGACGATCCGGCACTCTTTGTGCCGATCCTTCATCGATTTAAGCGAATTTACTACTTTCATGGCTCTCCGCCGCCCCTGCGGGCGGTCCCTGACTCAAGTGGCGCGGAACATAAGGGCGCGATGGCTCCACGTCAAGAGATTCCGGAACGGTCGGTAAGCGGTATAAAACCAGGCGATTTCGGTGCGCCCATGAGTTGAAAGAAAAATCGCGATTTCCGGTCTTTTAGGTAACGGACCCAACACTTTCTTAACAATTTTCGGTAACAATAGCGCATACGCGAATTGGCGGGAGACACTAGGGCATATCAAGGGGCGAGCAGCTTTATCCGTACAAATGGAATCGCGGGAAGCAATTCCGTTTGTACGGATGCTGCTCTAGAAGAAATTGCGCTGGTGGCGGTGCGTATCTGCCGTTTTTGCACGAGGCCTTAATTGGGGAGAGACCATGATCAGACCGGGAAAACTGACAGCGGCGTTGGTGTGGATATCGATCGCGCTTATTTCAAGCCTGTCAGTGGCGGCGGCGGACGAGAATCTGCAGCGACCCACGGGTCCGGTAATCCTAACGATTTCTGGCAGTATTACGAAAACGAATAACGGCAATAAAGCTGAATTCGACCTCGAAATGCTGCACGCGCTTGGCACGCGGGCTATGTCGGTTACAACGTCATGGACGGATGGCACACAGGAATTCAGCGGCGTATTGATGCGCGATCTGATGGCGGCTGTCGGCGCAACGGGTAATACGGTTGAGGCTACCGCGCTTAACAACTACACATACGGAATCAATATCGAGGATTTTTCGCTGTATCCGGTAATTCTCGCAACAAAGTTGAATGGCAAAATTCTCAAGATTCGAGACAAGGGGCCGCTGTGGATCATCTATCCGCTGGATAAATTCACCGAGGTCCAGCAAGGCTCCATTGAATGGCGAATGGTCTGGCAACTGAGGCAACTGACTGTCCAATGAAACAGAGGAAACTCCTCAGCGTCTATACGTTGCTGGGCATTATTATGCTGGCTTTTTCGATCAGCATGATCCTCAGTTTTAATAATCTGCGGAAATACGAACAGCTGGCCCAGACGGAAATTACCGATGCGACCTGGGTCATTTACCAGGCCGAAATCGAACTCACCCGTTTCCTCTATACGCTGGACGTATTTATGTACGGCGACGACTCCGTGTACAGCCGCGAGGACGTGATCGAGCGAATGGAGATTTTCTGGAGTCGCCTGCCGCTGTTTCTTGAAGGCAGAGAAGGCCGCAAGCTCTCCAGGATCGGCAATACCCAGAAGGCCGCGCGCGCCGCGCTGGACGTGCTGGAGCGCATGGAACCAAAGGTAATGTCTTTGGACAGAACCAACACTGAAGAATATCTGGTAATTCGAACCGAGCTGCACGGACTGCTGGAGCCGTTGAATAGAACCCTGATGGATGCGCGGCAATGGCAAGAAGGCGCGGCGCTGATTCGCAGCGAGCGGCTGGACCGCGGCTATATCGAAATGTTGTTGGCGTCGGTCGGCATATTGATGAGCGGTGGTTGCCTGTTGCTGTTGCTGTTGCACGAAATTCGCGAGGCAAGGCGTGCGCAAACGGCAGAGATGAGCGCCATGGCCCGCCTGTCCGCCGCGATCGAGAGTTTTTCCGATGGTTTCAGCCTGTTCGACAAAGACGACCGCCTGGTTATGTGCAATCAGGAATTCCGCGCAATGCACCCGGCGATCGCTGACAAGCTGGTTCCGGGTATCGAATTCGAGGAGATCGTCCGTTCCTATGTCAATAACGGGCTAATCCCGGAAGCCACCGGTCAGGAGGACGAATGGGTAAAACGCAGGATACGCCTCCATCGGAACCCCACGGATGACTTCGAGATTAAATTCGCGGACGGCACCTGGTTGCGTGTTAGCGAGCGCCGTACCGGAGACGGCGGTTGCGTGAGCATCCGCACCGATATCACCGCGATGAAACAGCATCAGGAAAGCCTTTCATCGCAGCAGCAACGCGCCGACAGCGCCAACAAGGCGAAGACAGACTTCCTTTTGACCATGAGTCACGAATTGCGTACGCCGCTAAACGCCATCATGGGTTTTTCGGAAGTTATGAAACAGCAGCTTCGCGGGCCGCTTGGCGACGAACGCTATGTTGACTACGCCAACGACATTTACAACAGCGCCAGCCACCTTCTGGCGGTCATCAACAACATTCTCGACATATCGCGCATCGAGGCAGGCCGGTTGGAACTGGACGAGCAGGCGGTAGTCATCGGCGGCGAGATCGAAAAAGCAATGCGCCAACTTGAGGAAGAGGCTCGCGGCGCCGACGTCAAACTGGCGAGTGAAATCGAACAGGATCTGCCATTGTTGCTGGGCGACGCGCACAAGATTCAGCAGATTGTCATAAACCTTGTCGGAAACGCCGTACGCTATATGCCCGACAGCGGGAAGGTCACGGTGCGCGCCCTTCGCGAGCAGGAAGGCGGAATTATACTGCAAGTCGAAGACGACGGCGAGGGCATGTCGGCCGAGGATGTGGAACGGGTCATCTCACCCTTCGTGCGACTGAGCAACCCGATGGTGCGCGCCCATGACGGCACCGGGCTGGGCCTGCCGCTGGTCAAGGCGCTGGTCGAACTTCATGGCGGGAAATTTTCGTTGACCAGCGAGGTCGACAAGGGCACGACCGGCACGGCGGTTTTCCCCAAGAGCCGCGTTATCCAGCCGGACGACGCATTGTTTCACGGCGAATCCACGAATTAGGGCCTTTCCCGGCCGAATGGAACCGTTATCCTGCAATACGCGAAAAGGACGGGGAGCTATCCCCACCCTTCCATCGCCACCAGGTTAGAGCAATTTTAAGAAGATAGAGCATCTTTATCCAATAAATCGGATGATGCTGCTAGTGGTCAGTATCAGACCACTAGCAGCGAACCACTGACGAAATCGGGCTCAGTTTTTCTTTTTGTCCCCGGTATATTGCTCGTCCAGCCGATTGATGCGGCTGTAAAGGCTGTAGCTGCGGTTCATGAGATCGTTGAGCCCGTCAGGCAGGTCCTCTTCCATCTCGTCGATCGCGCGCTTCAGGCACACGCGCTGGCCTTCCAGGCGATACTTGTCCTTGACGAGTTCGTCCGCGCCGATTTCGCCCTCATGAACGGCACGCTGGGCCATCAGCCAGGCCATGACCTGAGTAAGTCGCGAAGTCAGCCGCAGGGTTTCCTGGGTCATCGCTATGTGATCCGGCGGATTGTCGGCGTATTTGAAGGCCACGACATCATTTTCGACATAGTTGCGGGCCTCGACCAGCATCTCAAACGCCTCGTCATAAGCGCCCCGGAAAAACATTGGTGCTTGTACGGCGCCTTCGGTTTTCTGTTCGGTATCGTCTGTCATGTCCAGTTCCTCCTGCCGATCATTTCTCCACCCGTCAGCTTATCAGTAAGTACTTAATATAGTTCATTTTTTAGGAATTTGCAAATTTACCGTGCGTTAACCATACGCCCCCTTGAATCCTAAGGATCATTGCTTAAATGAAACATATTCCCGATGCCAATGTTTGGATCGGGACTCGAAAAGCCGGATTTTCCGGCAGGTCTGGCTCATGCAGCAGACCAACAACCCAGTCTCGCTTTTTAAAAGGAGAACGAAACTATGCGTACATCTTTCGATTTTTCCCCCTTCGCCCGTTCCACCGTCGGTTTCGACCGCATGCTGCGCCTGCTTGATGGCGTCCCTGGCGCCGGCGAAGCGCCATCCTATCCGCCCTACAACATAATCAGGACGGCCGAGGACGAGTACGAGATAGCCGTTGCGGTCGCCGGGTTCGGCGAGGACGAACTTGAGGTCAAACTCCATGACGGCCAATTGACCGTCAAGAGCACGCCCGACAAAGCCGAGAAGGAGGGATCGGCCTACATCCATCGCGGCATTGCGCGGCGCGCCTTCGAGTTGCGCTTCAGCCTCGCCGACTATATCGAGGTAAGCGGCGCACATGTGGAGAACGGCATGCTGCATGTCGACCTGGTGCGGAACGTGCCCGAGGCCAAAAAGCCACGCACCATTGCGATCGGCAAGGCCGATTCTAAAAAGGCGTTGCCAGGCAAACAGGCCGCCTGACCACCGATTCGCTGCGTTAAAAATACGAGGGCGCGCTGGTAACGGCGCGCCCTTATACCAAGCGGCGCTGATAAAGACTCATTTGACCGGTTTTCCTTGTCCGCTCGCAAGGAGCGGTTCGCGCCGTGGCGCGCGCACCATAAGCGTATCGCGACGCCGCGAGCGGTCAAGGAA
>JADFVY010000070.1 GCA_015222795.1 Pseudomonadota bacterium
GCCCCGGACGACGGGTCGATAGTGGAGGCGTTGGTCGAACTGCGTACAGCCTCCCACTGGTCGACCATCCCGCTCTGGCCTCTTAATCGGTACGGTTGGCTGGGATCGGCTGCGTTGTGGGCCTTGGCCATTGGAAGTTTCATGCTGAGTAGGTCGTATGCCCCGGACCTTACCACTCCGCTGGTAACGATTTATTTGGTCTACGTCGTCTATTCCTGGGTTTGGCCACCACTGTTGAAGCGGTGGTTAAGGAGCAGAGGGTTCTGATGACGGAAAATATAGAGGAACTTGCCGACAAACTGCTGCGCGATCCGTTCGATTCGGCCGCGCGCGGGCGCTATGCCGTGGCCCTGTTCGAGGCCGGGGACTGGCAGGCCAGCCTGGAACAGTTTCGCCTGCTGGCGCGCCAGGAGCCGTCGTCTTCCGCCGGACCGCTGGGGGCCGCGCGCTGCCTCCTTCGGATGGACAAATTGGCCGAGGCGCGGATGGACTTTGAGAAGGCGAAACAATGCGCCGATTTCGAGGCGGACAGCGAGTTGGAAGCGGCCTTCGCCGATGGCCCGAAACCGGCGCTGCGGGTCGTGGATGGCGGGTCGGAGTCGCGCGACGGGAACGCCGACATCGTGCCGATCTCGACCGCGCGCGAAACCCGGTTCGTCGATATCGTCGGCATGGAGGATCTGAAGAAGACGGTCAGGCTTCGTATTATCGAACCTTTCCTGAAACCCGGCCTTTTCGCCAAGTTCAAAAAGAAAGCGGGCGGGGGACTCCTGCTGTACGGGCCGCCCGGATGTGGCAAAACCCTGATGGCGCGCGCCATCGCCACCGAATGTGATGCAACCTTCATCCCGGTAGGGATCAGCGACATTCTTTCCATGTGGATCGGGCAGAGCGAGGGTAACCTCGCGGCGCTGTTCGACAAGGCGCGATCCTATCGCCCGTCTGTGCTGTTCTTTGACGAGCTGGATGCGCTTGCCTACTCACGCTCCAAGGCGCAGTCCGACCATACGCGCTCCACCGTCAACGAGTTCCTGAACCAGCTCGACGGCATGGGGGGCGACAACGAGCATGTGCTGATCCTGGCTGCCACCAACATGCCCTGGGACGTGGACCCCGCAATGAAACGTCCCGGCCGATTCGACCGCTCGATCTTCGTGCCGCCGCCCGACGCCGCGGCACGGGCCGAGATGTTTCGAACCAAGCTGGTTGACGTGCCGATCGGCGAACTGGATTACCAGTCTCTGGCGAAGGTCTGCGAATATGCGTCGGGCGCGGATGTCGACGGCATTATCGACGAGGCCAAGGACCGGGTTCTGGCCGACATCATGGATGGCGGCGAGGAACGCGTTATAACCCAGCAGGACCTGCTGGCGGCCGCCGGCGAAATCGAACCCTCGACCATGGACTGGCTGCGGACGGCCCGAAACCTGGTCAAATACGGCGGTGCCGATCGCTCCTACAAGGATGTCGATGCCTATTTGAAGAAAGTGCGACTGTAGCCTTCACCCGCCCTTCAGCGGGGGCACGATGGCGATGCGGTCGCCGTCCGACAGTTTGTGCGTGGTGCGCTTGTCCTTGGACACAGTCGAATCGTTGACGATTACCAGATATGTTTCGTCGCCAGGCAGGCCCAGCCTGGTCATCAGGCTGGAGATTGTCGAGCCGTCCAGTAAATTGACCTCCATGCCGCTCGCGCTGCCGGGCACCAGTTTGGCCATCAGCCCGGACATTTTGACCGTCACCTTCATCGAGGCATGCCCGGGTGGGCGCGCACGTTCTGGCCTTGCGCGCACTCCAGATAGGCCTCCATGATCAGATGCGGGTTCTGCATCAGGCGGGCCTTCCAGGGGCCCAGTGGCGCCTTGGTCTGGATCAGGCCGCGCAGCACGCCCACATGTTGGGTCAGGCCCAGCGACAGCGAACCGATCAGCACGTTACCGTCGAATTCCAGGCGCAGATATTTGTAGGCGTCTTTGTCCTGAACCACGACCTGGTCGCCGCCCTTCACGCCCTGCCACAGGCCGTAGGACGCGGTGATCAGCCCCACCGTGTTCAACACGTTCATGATCAGGCTGCCGCGATAAGGCGTGTCGGCGCCCGCCATGTTGGCGGCGGCGATTCGGCCATGCTCGCTGGCGGTGGGCTGGATCGCGTGGACCATTTGTTCGCCGGTCGAGAAATCCGGCCCCTGCGCTACGTCGCCGGCGGCATAAATGCCGGGCTTGTTTGTCTGCAGGCGGTCGCTGACCAGTATGCCCTGGTCGGTTTCGATACCGCTGCCCTCCAGGAACTCGATATTGGGGCGCACGCCGGTGGCGCAGACCACCAGGTCTGCCTCCAGGCTGTTTCCGCCGACATCCAGTTTCAGGCCCTTGCCCGCGGCCTCGACGGATTGGACGGCGGTCGAGGTCAGCACCGTCACGCCCTTCGCCTCGCACCAGCGTTTGATCATCGCCGCGCCCGCATCGTCCATCATGCGCGGGAGCATGCGGTCTTCCATCTCGACGACGGTCAACTCCACGCCGCGTGATGCCAGCGCCTCCAGCACGATACAGCCGATGAAGCCGGCGCCCATCAGGACGACCCTGGAACCCGGTTTCGTGCCGGCGGCGATGCGCCTTGCATCCGCCAGCGTCCAGCAGCTTACCACCCCGTCCAGGTCCATGCCGGGCACCGGCGGGCGGGCGGGGCGCGAACCGGTGGCGATCAGCAGGCGGTCATAGGAAAGGCTGTTGCCGTCTTCCAGCGTCACCTCGCCCTTGTCCGGCGAGACGGAAGCCACACGCCCCTGGCGAAGCTCGATACCCAGCGAGTCGTAATGGCGCTCGCCATGGCGCAGATGCGTCCCTTCCTCGCCGACATCCTCGGCCAGCAGGTAGGGCAGAGCCATCCGGGAATAGGGCGCCTCGGCCTCGCCGCAGACCAGTGTGACGGAGGCCCCGGGGTCGGCGCGGCGCAGCGTTTCCGCCGCGATTACCCCGGCCGGCCCGGCGCCAAGAACGACATGCTTCATCTCGACTCCAGGCCCAGTCGGCTCAGCGTCTCGGTGGTCGGCTCGCCTTCCTTGTTCCAGCCCCGGTATTCGTAATATTCCGGCAGCATCTTGGGCAGTTCGCTGACATGGCCCTTGGCCGTGCCCGTGGGCGCGGGGGTTTCCAGCATGCGCGGCGGCAGCGTGTCGTCGGCCGCCGTGATGCCGGCTTCCAGATTGAACATGCGCTCCAGGTTCCAGACGCGCTCGCCGATCTGCAACAGTCGCTCTTCGCTCCAGTCGTCGCCTTCGCAGGCCGCCGCAATCTGTTTCTGGAATTCCGGCGCGCCCCAGGCGCAGGTGGTGAACAGGCACAGCCCGGTCGAGTCGATCATTGCAACCATGTCCTGCGAATCCTTGCAGGGTTTGGCCTTTCCGTTGCCTGACACGTCCTCCATATCCTCGGCGAATACGTCATGCTTCAGATGGCAGGCGCCGCGGTTGCTGGTGGCAAAGCCCAGGCCCATGCCCTGCAGGGCGCGCGAGTCATACCCCGCGAACTCCTGGCCCTTCACCGACATGGACAGTTCCGGGTGGCCGTACTTCTCGCACATCAGCTTGGAGCCCATGCCCAGAATCGCTCCGAAACCTTCATTTTTCCCGGTCTTGTCGGCCATGATGGTCAGGGCCTCGGCATTGCCGAAGCTCAAATCCACGCCGTCGGTGTCGTCCTTGGTGATGACGCCCATCTCATACAGCTCCATGGCCGCGGCCAGGGTGGCGCCGAAGGAGATCGGGTCGATCCCGTGCTCGTTGGTCGAGAAGGCGCCATAGGTCAGCGCATCGATGTCGTCGATTTTCAACATCGGCCCGAAGGCGTAGGCGGTCTCGTATTCCAGTCCGCCCGAGGCATGCCGGTATTCCGGCTTGTTGACGATCGAGAAATGCTCGCCATGAATATGGGCGATGCGCCCGCAGGCGATGGTGCAACCGAAACAGGCCTTGTTGGTCAGCAGGTTCTTGTGCCCGTCGGGGCCGACCGCGACGGCGGCGGCGGGGTTAATCTTGCTGGTGCCCTCGAACTGGACCTCGTTAAAGTTTCGGGTCGGCAGGCCGCCGAATTCCTCCATGGCGTCGATCATGTCGTTGGTGCCGAGTTCGGTCAGCCCCTTGCGGCCCGAATTTTCGGCCAGTAACGCGTGGGTTTCCTTGACGGCGGCCATGAACGCCTTGGGGTCCTTGACGCGCACGCCCTTGGTGCCGTGTATGGCAATGGCCTTCAGGTTCTTCGAACCCATCACCGCGCCGACGCCCGAACGCCCGGCCGCACGGTGCAGGTCGTTGACGACGCAGGCATAGCGCACGCCCTTTTCGCCGGCCTCGCCGATCGAGGCTACCTTCAGCAGCGGGTTCTGGTGCTTGGATTTGATATGTTCCTCGGTATTCCAGACGGTGGTGCCCCAGATATCGTCGGCCGGCAGGATTTCCACATTATCGTCGATGATGTGCAGATAGACCGGTTTGGGCGATTTGCCCTCCAGAATGATCATGTCGTAGCCGGCGAATTTCATCTCGGCGCCGAACTTTCCGCCGGAGTTGGAACAGGCGATGACGTTGGTCAGTGGCCCTTTGGTGACCACCGCATAGCGCCCGCTGGTCGAGGCCATGGTGCCGGTCAGCGGCCCGGTGGCGAAGATCAGCATGTTTTCGGGGGCCATCGGGTCCGTCTTGGGATCCATGCCTTCATAAAGATACTTGGTCGCCAATCCGCGCTCGCCCAGATAATCGTTGGCCCATTCCATGTTTAACGGTTCGATCGCGGCCGTGCCCTCGGTCAGGTTCACCCGCAGGATCTGTTTTTGCCATCCCATATCGCTAACTCCTTAACTCTGGGTCTGGGCATGCGTGCGCACGGCCCATTCCTGCATGCGTCCATATCCGGTCCAGCCCGAATCCACGTATGTAATTGCGCCGGTCGGGCAGGCGTCCGCGCATTGCGGGTCGCCGCTGCACAGATCGCATTTGGCGACCTTGCCGTTATCCGGATTGTAATTGATGGTGCCGAACGGGCAGGCGATGGTGCAGACCTTGCAGCCGACGCAGGTGGTCTCGTTCACCTCCATGGCGCCGGTCTCCATATTCTTGGTGATCGCCTCCACCGGACAGGCATGCAGGCACCAGGCCTCGGCGCATTGCGTACAGGTATATGGAATGGATCGCGCGCCATGTTCGAATTCGAAAATCTTGATGCGCGAGCGCGCCGGATTGAACGCGCCCGTATGCTCGGCCGAACAGGCCATCTCGCATTGCAGGCAACTGGTGCATTTTTCTGGATCGATTAACAGCGACTTCTGCAATTCTGCCTCCCTGAAAAAATGGGATCACCATGTCCGGTGACCCCCGAAATACTCAAGCTGCGATGAGAGCAAATCCCGGCGCAATGCGCAAGCGTGTATCGCCTACAAATATATCGATTCGCCCAACACCGCCTTCCGCGCGTTCCATTCGGACCTGGATAGAACGGCTATGCCATGTTGTTCGACCAGACGGTCGAGCGCGCCTTCGCGTTTTTCCCGATAGCGGGTGAGTTGGCCTTCGCCGGAGTGAACGATCAGATCGCCGTTGCCCGGCACGGTGCGCAGGGCGGCCGCCGCGCCGGCGGGGCTCATTACCGTCAGCATTCTCGCCCAGCCATGCGTGAAACCGAAAAAGCCGAACAGTTCTGGAGTCTGGTTCATTGGGGATACTTACTTATTTTTACGGAATTCTAGTCCCGATAGGCCAATGCCGCCAGCCATGCACGCCAATTGTCGCACTGCAACAAATTCTACGCGAACATAGCGAAAACATTAGCTATTTCATCTTTGCAATGGCGGCAGGGGAGTCTTATAGTGCCGCCGCTGTCGGGGTTCTCCGAACGGCGAATCGAATGAAACTGGACAAGCGAGGGATTCAAAGGGCGTTCCATGGAAGAACTGCTGCGCGAATATCTGGCGATTCTGATTTTCCTGATCATTGCGGTTACGATCGCAGTGGTGCTGCCGATTGTCAGTTGGGTTATTGCCAGACAGAACCCAGACTCGGAAAAACTATCTGCCTTCGAATGCGGTTTTGAGGCGTTTGACGATGCGCGCCAGCGCTTCGATGTGCGGTTCTACCTAGTCGCCATCCTGTTTATCATCATCGACCTCGACCTCGCCTTTCTTTATCCCTACGCGGTAGCGAACGATTCTCTGGGCCTGTTCGGATTCTGGTCGCTGGTCGTCTTCCTCGCCGTTTTCCTGATCGGCTTTATATATGAGTGGCGCATGGGGGCCCTGGAATGGGAGTGAGCGATAATCCCACTGCCGGACTGGCTCTGGACCAGGGTACGACTCCGGATGACGTGACCAGAACCCTCGGCGACGAGCTTAACGAAAAAGGGTTCCTGCTGGCCTCGACCACCAATGTGATCAACTGGGCGGCCAACTGGGGCCGCACGGGTTCCATGTGGCCGATGACCTTCGGGCTGGCCTGCTGCGCCGTTGAAATGATTCATGCCTATATGCCGCGCTACGACCTTGATCGCTTCGGCGTGGTGGTGCGCGCTTCGCCGCGCCAGTCGGACATATTGATCGTGGCGGGAACGGTGACCAACAAGATGGCGCCCGCCCTGCGCAAGGTATACGACCAGATGGCCGAACCGCGCTGGGTGATCTCCATGGGCTCCTGCGCCAATGGCGGTGGCTACTATCATTATTCCTACTCGGTCGTGCGTGGCTGCGATCGTATTCTGCCGGTGGACATCTATGTGCCTGGCTGCCCGCCCTCGGCTGAGGCGCTGGTCTATGGCATTCTCCAGCTTCAGAAGAAAATCCGCCGCACAGAAACGCTTTTCCGCTGAATCCGGGAAGAATGATGAACCAGGCATTGAATGATCTGGGCGACTATATCGCCGGTTTGATCGCGGACAGTCTCGAAGAGCACCGGCTCATCAATGATGAACTGGTTCTGATTGCGCGTCCCGAGACTCTGCGCAAGGTCATGCGGTTCCTGCGCGACGACTCGCAATGCCAGTTCAAGCTGCTGGTCGATGTTTGCGGGGTCGATTATCCCGAGCGCGAGCAGCGGTTCGAGGTGGTCTATAACCTGCTGAGCATAAGCCATAATCAGCGTATTCGGGTAAAGGTCTGCGTGAGCGAGGACGAGCCCGTCCCGTCCGTGGCCCCGCTCTATCCCACCGCCAACTGGTTCGAACGCGAGGTCTGGGACCTCTACGGCGTGTTCTTTGCCGAACATCCCGACCTGCGCCGTATTCTCACCGACTATGGCTTCGAGGGGCATCCGCTGCGCAAGGATTTTCCGCTGACCGGCCATGTCGAGGTCCGTTACGACGAAGAACAGAAACGCGTGGTTTATGAACCGGTGCGCCTGACGCAGGATTTCCGCAGCTTCGATTTTCTCAGTCCCTGGGAAGGCATGACGCGCCATTTGCCGGGCGATGAGAAGGCGGAAGAGGGAGAAGCCTGATGGCCGCCGAAACCAGTATCAAAAACCTGACGGTAAATTTCGGCCCGCAACATCCCGCGGCCCATGGCGTTCTGCGCATGGTCACCGAGATGGACGGCGAGGTTGTCGAACGGCTGGACCCGCATATCGGGCTGCTGCATCGCGGCACCGAGAAGCTGATCGAATACAAGACCTACATGCAGGCGATTCCCTATTTCGACCGCCTCGATTATGTCTCGCCGATGGCCCTGGAGCATGCCTTCGTGCTGGCGACGGAAAAGCTGCTGGGCATCGAACCGCCGCCCCGTGGAAAATACATCCGCACCATGTTCTCCGAGATCACCCGGATCCTGAACCATCTGCTGAACGTACCGGCGCTGGCCATGGATGTGGGCGCGATGACCCCGATGTTCTATGCCTTCGAACAGCGCGAACTCCTGATGGAATTTCACGAACGGACCTGCGGTGCGCGGCTGCATGCCGCCTATTACCGGGTCGGTGGTGTTCACCAGGACCTGCCGGCGGGTTTACTTGAAGACATCCTGGATTGGGTCGGGAAATTTCCGGCCTGCATCGACGACATGGAAACGCTGCTGAACGAGAACCGTATATTCAAGCAGCGCACCGTGGATATCGGCGTGGTTTCGGCCGAGGATGCCATGGCCTGGGGATTCACGGGTCCGATGCTGCGAGGCTCCGGCGTGCCGTGGGATTTGCGGAAATCGCAGCCCTATGACGCCTATGAGGACATGGATTTCGACATTCCCATCGGCAAACACGGCGATGTCTTCTCGCGCTACATGGTGCGTGTCGAGGAAATGCGCCAGAGTTTGCGGATCATCGAGCAGTGCATAGAAAAGATGCCGGATGGTCCGGTGATGTGTGAGGACGGCAAGGTGTCGCCGCCCCGGCGCGCCGACATGAAGAACTCGATGGAGGCGCTGATCCATCATTTCAAGCATTACACCGAGGGCGTCCACGTGCCGGCGGGCGAGACCTATACGGCGGTCGAGGCGCCGAAGGGCGAGTTCGCGGTCTATCTGGTGTCCGACGGTACCAACAAGCCCTATCGCTGCAAGATCCGCGCGCCCGGTTTCGCGCATCTGCAGGCGATGGATTTCATGTGCAGGGGCCATATGCTGGCCGACACGGTCGCCATACTTGGCTCGATCGACCCTGTGTTCGGCGAAGTAGACCGGTAGAGACGATTTAGTCATGAGCGAACATTTCGAATTTTCGGCGGATAACATGAAGAAGGCGAAGGCCTTCATCGCGCGCTATCCCGAAGGCCGCCAACGCAGCGCGGTAATGCCGCTGCTGGATCTGGCACAGCGCCAGAACGGCGGCTGGCTGGCGGACGGCGCGGTTGAAGCAATCGCCGAAATCCTGGGCATGGCGCCGATTCGCGTGCTCGAGGTCGCGACCTTCTATTCCATGTACAAGCTGGCGCCTGTCGGCAAGCACCAGATCAATGTCTGCACCACGACGCCCTGCTGGCTGCGCGGTTCCGACGAGGTCGTTCATGCCTGTAAAAAATCATTGGATATCGAGGTTGGCGAGACCACCGCGGATGGCGAGTTCACGCTGGCCGAGGTCGAATGCGCCGGCGCCTGCGTCAATGCGCCCGTCGTCGAGATCGGCGATGAATATTACGAAGATCTGGACGCCGATTCGATGACACGGATAATCGAGGCGCTGAAACGCGGCGAGAAGCCGGCCTCGGGATCGCAGACCGGCCGCCAGACATCGGCGCCCGAGGGTGGGCCACAAGTGTTGACCGGCGACGTGACCGTTAAGAAGACCAAATCAGGCAAGGCGAAGGAGTAGGGCCTGTGCTGGCTGACAAGGATCGCATTTTCACCAATCTCTACGGCATCCATGACTGGGGGCTGGAAGGCGCGCGCGCGCGGGGCGATTGGGATGGCACGAAGGAAATCCTCGCCAAGGGGCGGGACGGCATCATCGACGAGATGAAGGCGTCAGGCCTGCGCGGCCGCGGCGGCGCCGGTTTCCCGACCGGGCTGAAATGGTCCTTCATGCCCAAGGAATCGGACGGCCGCGCGCATTACCTGATCGTCAACGCCGACGAGGGCGAGCCCGGCACCTGCAAGGATCGCGACATCATGCGCCACGATCCGCACAAGCTGATCGAAGGCTGCCTGATCGCCGGTTTCGCCATGGGCGCCGAGATCGCCTACATCTATATCCGCGGCGAATTCCATCACGAGGGCAACGTCCTCGAGGCCGCCATCGAAGAAGCGCGCACAGCCGGGCTGTTGGGCGATAACGCCTGCGGTTCGGGCTGGCGGTTCGACGTTCATGTCCATCGCGGCGCCGGCGCCTATATCTGCGGCGAGGAAACCGCGCTGATCGAGAGCCTGGAGGGCAAGAAGGGCCAGCCGCGCCTGAAACCGCCTTTCCCCGCGGCTTCGGGAATCTATGGCTGCCCCTCCACCGTGAACAACGTGGAAAGCATCGCGGTGGCGCCGACGATCATGCGGCGCGGTGCGTCGTGGTTCGCCGGGCTGGGCCGCGAAAACAACACCGGCACCAAGCTGTTCTGCATTTCGGGCCATGTGAACACGCCCTGCAATGTGGAAGAGGAAATGTCGATCCCGCTGCGCGAGCTGATCGAGAAGCATGCGGGCGGCGTTCGCGGCGGCTGGGAAAACCTGATGGCGGTGATCCCCGGCGGCTCTTCGGTGCCCTGCCTGCCCAGCACGATTTGTAACGACATCCTGATGGATTTCGATTCGCTAAAGGAAGCGCGCAGCGGCCTTGGCACGGCGGCCGTTATCGTCATGGATAAATCCACCGACATCGTGCGCGCCATCACCCGCCTCGCGCAGTTCTACAAACATGAGAGCTGCGGCCAGTGCACGCCCTGCCGCGAGGGCACGGGCTGGATGTGGCGCATTATGGAGAGAATGGCGACGGGCGAGGCCAATATCGAGGAAATTGATATGCTGGAAGAAGTAAGCCGGCAGGTCGAGGGCCATACGATCTGCGCCCTTGGCGACGCGGCGGCCTGGCCTATCCAGGGTTTGATTCGCCATTTCCGCCCGGAAATGGAACGGCGTATTCTCGACCGCCAGGTCGGCGGCGCGGCGGCGGCGGAGTAGGAGCGAGAGATGCCGAAACTTACAATCGACGGTATCGAAGTCGAGGCCGAGGCGGGCAGCTCCGTTTTGCAGGCCTGCGAGACGCTGGGCATCGAGATTCCGCGCTTCTGCTATCATGAACGGCTGTCGGTGGCGGGTAACTGCCGGATGTGCCTGGTTGAGATGGAACGCTCGCCCAAGCCCGTGGCGTCCTGCGCCATGCCGGTCGCCGAGGGCATGGTGATTCGCACCAACACCGAGACCGTGAAAAAGGCCCGCAACGGCGTCATGGAGTTCCTGCTGATTAACCATCCGCTGGATTGTCCGATCTGCGATCAGGGCGGCGAATGCGATCTGCAGGACCAGGCCATGGGATACGGCAGGGATGCCAGCCGCTACGACGAACCCAAGCGCGCCGTGAAAGACAAATATATGGGGCCGCTGGTCAAGACCATCATGACCCGCTGTATCCATTGCACCCGCTGTGTGCGCTTCGCCAGCGAGATCGCCGGCGTGCCGGAACTGGGGCTGCTGGGCCGCGGCGAGAGCGCGGAAATTTCGACCTATCTGGAGAAGGCGCTGGCCTCCGAGCTGTCGGGCAATATCATCGATCTATGCCCGGTCGGTGCGCTGACCTCGAAACCCTACGCCTTTCATGCGCGCTCCTGGGAGTTGCGCAAGACCGAATCCGTCGATGCCATGGACGCGGTCGGCGCATCGATCCGCATCGATACGCGCGGTAACGAGGTCATGCGCATCTTGCCGCGCCTGAACGACGACGTGAACGAGGAATGGCTCTCCGACCGTTCCCGCTTCGCCTGTGACGGGTTGCGGCATCAAAGGTTGGACAAACCCTATATCCGTGGCGCCGACGGCAAATTGGCGCCGGCAAGCTGGGACGACGCGCTGGCGGCGGTTGGATCGAAACTGGGCGGCATGGAGGCCACTAAAATCGCGGCGATCGCCGGCGACCAGTGCGATGCCGAATCCATGTTCGCACTTAAATCATTGATGGACGGGTTGGGCTCGCCAAATCTGGATTGCCGCCAGGACGGCGCCGCGCTGGACGGCAATGGCGCGCGGGCCGGCTATATATTCAACAGTGGCTTTGCCGGGATCGAGGATGCCGATGCGCTGCTGATCGTGGGATCGAACCCGCGCCTCGAGGCGCCGGTGGTCAATGCCCGCATCCGCAAGCGCTGGCTGCGCGATGATTTCCCCATCGCCGTGATCGGCCAGCAGGCGGATCTGACCTACGGCTACGATTATCTGGGCGCCGGGCCGCAAACGCTGGGCGAAATCGCCGACGGCAAACATGCCTTCGCGAAAATCCTGAAGAAGGCCAAGCGGCCGATGATCATTGTCGGCATGGGCGCGCTTGCGCGCAGCGACGGCGCGGCGGTGCTGGCGGCGGTCCGTAAGATCGCCGAGGATACCGGCGTCGTTGCCAGGGATTGGAACGGTTTCAATATTCTGCATACAGCGTCCGCGCGTGTCGGCGGGCTCGACCTCGGTTTTGTGCCGGGCAAGGGCGGGCGCGACGTGGCCGGCATTATCGAGGGCGCGGGCAAGGGCGAGATCGAGGCGGTTTACCTGTTGGCCGCCGACGAGATCGACATGAACAGTCTCGGCAAGGCCTTCGTGATCTATCAGGGCCACCATGGCGACCTGGGCGCGCACCGCGCCGACGTCATCCTGCCGGGCGCCGCCTATACTGAAAAGAGCGGTACCTGGGTCAACGGCGAGGGCCGGGTCCAGCGTGGCCAGCGCGCGACCTTCCCGCCAGGCGAGGCGAAAGAGGACTGGACCATTCTGCGTGCGCTGTCGGGCGTCATGGATAAAACATTGCCCTTCGACAGTCTGGGCGCGCTGCGTGACCAGATGGCGAAGGCGCACTCGGTTTTCGCGACGCTGGACGATCTGGTCCCGGCGGCGTGGGGCGCGTTCGGCGACACCGGAAAGGGGGCGCTGGGCGAGGGCGGCTTCGCGCCGGCCATTGGAAATTTCTACATGACTTGCCCGGTCAGCCGGGCGTCCGCGACGATGGCGGAATGCACCACGGTCTTCGTCAATGGCGGCAAGGAGGCGACGGGGACCGATGGTTGATTTCTTCATGAATGAAGTCTGGCCCCTGGTTCTGTTCCTGTGGCCTTACATTAAAGTTCCGGTTTATTTCGTTATCATCATAGTGCCTTTGCTGATTACGATGGCCTATTTCACCTATTGGGAACGCAAGGTTATCGGCTGGATGCAATTGCGCCGGGGACCCACCGTGGTGGGCCCGCTGGGCCTGTTGCAGCCCTTTGCCGACGGCTTGAAGCTGTTCCTGAAGGAAACCATTATTCCGTCGGGCGCCAACCCGATCGTGTTTCTGCTGGCCCCGGTAATCACCTTCTCGCTGGCCATGGTCGCCTGGGTGGTGATCCCGTTCGACGAGGGCTGGGTGGTGGCCGATATCAATGTCGGCATTCTGTATCTCGTCGCGATCTCTTCGCTGGGCGTCTATGGCGTTATCATGGCGGGCTGGGCTTCGAACTCGAAATATGCCTTCCTGGGGGCGCTGCGGTCGGCGTCGCAAATGATTTCCTACGAGGTCTCGATGGGCTTCGTGATCGTCACTGTGCTGCTGCTGGTCGGTTCGCTGAACCTGTCCGACATTGTGCGCTCTCAGGCTGGCGGTTTCTGGAACTGGCATGTGATTCACAACTATTTCCTGCTGTTTCCCATGATGATCGTGTTCCTGGTCTCGATGCTGGCGGAAACCAATCGCACACCTTTCGATCTGCCGGAGGCCGAGGCCGAACTGGTGGCGGGTTTCTTCGTCGAATATTCGTCCTTCCCCTTCGCGATGTTCTTCCTTGGCGAATATCTGAACATGATGTTGATGGGTGGGATCATGTCGATTCTGTTTTTCGGCGGATGGCAGGCGCCGATCCCGGCCCTGGATTTCATTCCGGGCGTGTTCTGGTTCGCGGCCAAGATATCCTTCTTCATGTTCGTCTTTTACTGGGTGCGGGCTACCGTGCCGCGCTACCGCTATGACCAGTTGATGCGGCTTGGCTGGAAAGTGTTCCTGCCGCTGTCGCTGTTCTGGGTCGTGCTGGTGGCCGGGATCGTCGAATATTCCGGTTTAGGCACACAAGGCTGATGGGAGCGAAGCAATGAGCAGCATCAAACGCGCCGTCGGGGCCTTCTTGCTCTGGGAAATTGTCCAGGGCTTGTTCCTGACCCTGCGGGTCATGTTCCGGCCCAAGGTCACATTGAACTATCCTTATGAAAAGGGACCGCTGAGCCCGCGCTTTCGCGGCGAGCATGCGTTGCGCCGTTATCCCAACGGTGAGGAACGCTGCATCGCATGCAAACTGTGCGAGGCGGTCTGCCCGGCCCAGGCGATCACCATCGAGGCCGAGGAACGCGCCGACGGCAGCCGCCGTACCACGCGTTACGACATCGACATGACGAAATGCATTTATTGCGGCTATTGCCAGGAGGCCTGCCCGGTGGATGCGATCGTCGAGGGACCGAATTTCGAATACGCCACCGAAACCCGTGAGGAGCTGTTCTACAACAAGGAAAAGCTGCTCGGGAATGGTGACCGCTGGGAAGTGGAAATCGCCACCAACATCGCGCTTGACGCGCCTTATCGATAGACCGGCCGCGAACAGGATAAGCTTGATGATACTGCACGCACTCATATTCTATCTCTTCGCGTTCGTCGCCGTTGGCGCGGCCGTGATGGTTATTGCCGCGCGCAATCCGGTACATTCGGTGCTGTTCCTGATCCTGACCTTCTTTAACGCGGCCGGGCTGTTCGTGTTGATGGGGGCGGAGTTCCTGGCGATGATGCTGGTCGTGGTTTATGTCGGCGCGGTCGCGGTGCTGTTCCTGTTCGTGGTGATGATGCTGGAAGTCGACTTCGTCCGCCTGCGCGAGGGTTTTCTGGAATATATGCCGATTGGCGGGTTGCTGGGGCTTGTGCTGCTGGCCGAACTGGTGGTTGTGGTCGGCGGGCGTTTCATGGCCCCCGCCGTGGATGCAGCGCATGGCGCGACGCCCGTTGCCCCTGGCCCCGCGGTAGGCGACATCACCAATGCCGAGGCGCTGGGCCGGGTCATGTATACCCAATACGTTTATATCTTCCAGGCGGCCGGGCTGGTGCTGCTGGTCGCGATGATCGGGGCGATCGTATTGACCCTGCGCCATCGTAACGTGCGGCGCCAGAACATCGGCGACCAGGTGGCGCGCCGGGCGAAGGACACCGTTGAACTGGTCAAGGTTCCCACAGGGAGTGGCGTGTGATGATGCAAATCGGACTCGGACATTATCTGACTGTCGCCGCCATCCTGTTCACCCTGGGGCTGTTCGGGATTTTCCTGAACCGCAAGAACGTCATCATTATCCTGATGTCGATCGAGTTGATGCTGCTGGCCGTGAACATCAATCTGGTGGCCTTCTCGACGCATATGCAGGATCTGGCGGGCCAGGTGTTTGCCATGTTCGTGCTGACCGTGGCCGCGGCCGAGGCCGCGATCGGCCTCGCCATCCTCGTCATCTATCACCGCAATCGCGGCTCGATAGAGGTCGAGGACATCAACATGATGAAGGGCTGATATGGGATCCTGGATCGTATTCCTGCCGCTGCTGGGCGCCTTCGTTGTCGGGTTCTTCGGCCGGTTCATCGGCGACCGCGGGTCGCAATATTTTACCAGCGCCGTGCTGATCGTGTCGGCGCTGCTGGCCTGGATCGTGTTCTTCGACGTGGCCGTCATGGGCAATGTGCCGGACAAGATCGATCTGGGCACCTGGGTGCGCGTCGGTGGATTCGATTTCGAATGGATGCTGCGGGTCGATCAGTTGACGGCCGTGATGTTGATCGTGGTGACCACCATTTCCGCCGTCGTGCATGTCTATTCCATCGGCTACATGCATCACGATCCGCATACACCGCGCTTCTTTGCCTATCTCAGCCTGTTTACTTTCTTCATGCTGATGCTGGTGACGTCGGACAATCTGATTCAGATGTTCCTCGGCTGGGAGGGTGTGGGGCTCTGCTCATACCTGCTGATCGGCTTCTGGTACGATCGCCCCTCGGCCAACGCGGCGGCGATCAAGGCCTTTGTGGTCAACCGGGTCGGTGATTTTGGCTTTGCGCTTGGCATTTTTGGTATCTTCGTGCTTTTCGATACGGTGCGTTTCGATGAAATCTTCGCCGCCGTGCCGGGCCAGGCCGACGCGACCATTACCTTTCTGAGCTGGGAACTTCCAGCGATTACAACGGTCTGCCTGCTGCTGTTCATCGGCGCCATGGGCAAGTCGGCGCAACTTTTCCTGCATACCTGGCTACCCGACGCGATGGAGGGCCCGACCCCGGTCTCGGCCCTGATCCATGCGGCGACGATGGTGACCGCGGGCGTCTTCATGGTCTGCCGGTTTTCGCCGATCTTCGAATATTCCGAAACCGCGCTGGCCGTGGTGACCATCGTCGGCGCCGCGACCGCCTTCGTTGCCGCCACCATCGGTCTGACCCAGACCGACATCAAGCGGGTCATCGCCTATTCGACCTGCTCGCAGCTCGGCTACATGTTCTTTGCGGCTGGTGTCTCGGCCTATTCGGCGGCGATGTTCCACCTGACCACCCATGCCTTCTTCAAGGCGCTGTTGTTCCTGGGCGCCGGCGCGGTAATCCACGCCATGTCGGACGAGCAGGACATGCGCAAGATGGGCGGCATTCGCAAGCTGATCCCGATCACCCACGCCTATATGTGGATCGGCAGCCTGGCCCTGGCCGGCATCGGTATTCCGGGCACGATGATCGGTTTCGCGGGCTTCAATTCCAAGGACATGATCCTCGAGGCCGCGTACGGCGCCCATAGCTGGGTCGGCTATATCGCCTACGGGGCGGGGATTGCGGCGGCCATCATGACCGCGTTCTATTCGTGGCGGCTGATCTTCCTGACCTTCTACGGCCAGCCGCGCTGCGACGAACACACCCTGGCCCATGTGCATGAATCGCCCAAGGTAATGCTGATCCCGCTGGCGGTGCTGGCCGCCGGGTCGATCGTCGCCGGCATGGTCGGCTACAACGCCTTTGTCGGCGAGGGCATGGAGGCCTTCTGGGGCGATTCCATACTGGTTCTCGAAGGTCATAACTCGATCGAGGCCGCGCATCATGTACCGCTCTGGGTCAAATGGTTGCCCATTTTCATGGCGGCCGGCGGCATCGGGCTGGCATTTACGATGTATATCTGGCGGCCGGGCATGGCGGACGTCTGGGCCAAGGCGATGAGGCCGCTGTACCTGCTGTCCTACAACAAATGGTATTTCGACGAGCTCTATGACCTGATTTTCGTGCGCCCTGCTTTCTATCTGGGCCGGAACCTGTGGAAGAACGGTGACGAGGCTATGATCGATGGTGTCGGCCCCGATGGTATCGCGGCGCTTACCCAGCGCTTGTCGAAACGGGTCAGTGCGTTACAGAGCGGTTATATTTACCACTACGC
>JADFVY010000517.1 GCA_015222795.1 Pseudomonadota bacterium
CATCCAGGCCATGGACCTGGATGTGGAGCAAGATTATCGCGGCGCGGAAAATTGCACCGAAATTCTGAATATGAGCCGCCCGGACATCGTGCGGGAGATCCATGCCGGCTATCTGGAGGCCGGTTCCGACGTCGTGCAGACCAACAGTTTCGGCGGCTCGCCCCTGACCCTGGCCGAATTCGACCTCGCCGACGAGGCTTTCGAGTTGAACCGCCTGGCTGGCGAACTGGCGCGGCAAGCGGTCGAGGAAGCCTCGGCCAAGGACGGCCATCAGCGTTTCGTGCTGGGCTCCATCGGCCCGGGCACGCGCCTGCCCAGCCTGGGCCATATTGAATACCAGACGCTGGAAGATGCCTTCTTCACGCAGGCCTCCGGCCTGGTCGCGGGCGGTGTCGATGCGATATTGATTGAGACCTGCCAGGACCCGCTGCAGATCAAGTCGGCGGTCAACGGCGCACGCCGCGCCTTCGCCGAGTTGGAACGGGCCCTGCCGATCTTCGTCCAGGTCACTGTGGAAACCACGGGCACGCTGCTGGTCGGCGCCGATATTGCCGCCGCCGCGACCGTGGTGCATTCGCTTGGCGTGGACTCGATGGGCCTCAATTGCGCCACCGGCCCGCATGAGATGGCCGAAAATGTGCGCTGGCTCGGCGAGAACTGGCCCCGCCTGATTACCGTGCAGCCCAATGCCGGCCTGCCCGAACTGCATGACGGCCACACCCATTATCCGCTGACCCCCGCGGAGCTGGGCGAATGGGGCGGGCGTTTCATTACCGACTATGGCGTCAACATGGTCGGCGGCTGTTGCGGATCGACGATCGACCATATCCAGGCCCTGGACACGATGCTTCGCGAGAAGGCGGAGGATGGCTATCGCCCGCGGCCGGCGCAACGCGATCCCGACTGGGTGCCCTCGCTGGCCTCGCTTTACAGCCAGGTGGCGCTGCGCCAGGAGAACGCGATCCTGTCGATCGGCGAACGCTGCAACGCCAACGGCAGCAAGAAATTCCGCGATATGCAGGCGGCCGAGGACTGGGACGGCTGCGTCGAGATCGGACGCGAGCAGATTCGCGAAGCCAGCCACACGCTGGACGTCTGCACCGCCTTCGTCGGGCGTGACGAGGTAGCCGACATGACCGAGATGGTTTCGCGCCTGCGCGGCGCGGCCGATGCGCCGCTGGTGATCGATTCCACCGAACTGCCGGTGCTGGAAGCGGCGCTGAAGCTGGTCGGCGGCAAGCCTATCCTCAATTCAATTAATTTCGAGAATGGCGACGAGGCGGCCGAGGCGCGGTTGGAACTGGCGCGCAAGCATGGCGCGGCGGTGATCGCGCTGACCATCGACGAGGACGGCATGGCGAAGACCGCCGACGAAAAGCTGCGCGTCGCCGAACGGCTCTACGATATGGCGGTCAACAAATGCGGCCTGCCGCCGTCGGATCTGCTGTTCGACCCGCTGACCTTCACCGTCTGCACCGGCATGGAGGACGACCGCCGCCTCGCGATCGAGACGCTGAACGGCATCCAGCGTATCGCCGAGCGCTTCCCCGAAAGCCAGGTCATCCTGGGCCTGTCGAACATATCCTTCGGGCTGAAACTGCCGGCGCGCCATGTGTTGAACTCGGTATTCCTGGACGAGGCGGTGAAGCACGGCATGACGGGCGCCATCATCCATGTCAGCAAGATCAAGCCGCTGCATGCGATCCCGGAAGAGGAAGTGACGGTCGCGCTGGATCTGATCTATGACCGCCGCCGCGAGGGTTATGACCCCTTGCAGGCCTATCTTGCCCTGTTCGAGGGGCGCGTCGCCCAGGAAGAGAAAATCGATACCGCCAATTTGACCATCGAGGAAAATCTGCATCGCCGCATCGTCGATGGCGACCGCAACGGCCTGGGTGAAGATCTGGACACCGCGATGGAAACCCACCCGCCGCTGAACATCATCAACAAAATTCTGCTGGGCGGCATGAAGGAGGTCGGTGAACTGTTCGGATCCGGCAAGATGCAGCTTCCCTTCGTGTTGCAGTCGGCCGAGACCATGAAGGCCGCCGTCGCCTTTCTGGAGCCGCATATGGAAAAGGCCGACAGCCAGAGCAAGGGCACCGTGGTGCTGGCGACGGTAAAGGGCGACGTGCACGATATCGGCAAGAATCTGGTCGATATCATCCTTACCAACAACGGCTACAACGTCGTCAATCTGGGAATCAAGCAGCCGATCGCCAACATCGTCGAGGCGGCGCGCGAGCACAAGGCGGACGTCATCGGCATGTCGGGCTTGCTGGTGAAATCGACCGTCGTCATGCGCGAGAACCTGGAAGAGATGACGCGCGAGAATATCCAGGTTCCGATCATGCTGGGCGGCGCCGCGCTGACCCGTGCCTATGTCGAGGAAGACTGCGTCGCCGCCTATGGCAGCGGCCGCGTGGCCTATGCCCGCGACGCCTTCGACGGGCTGAAGATCATGGACAAGGTGGTCAATGGCGGGTTCGACGATTACGCTGCGGCGATCCAGGCCAAACGCAACAGTCGCCCGGCCAACAGCCGCAAGGCGGTGGGCCGGGCTGTCAACGCCGCGCCGGCCCCGGCTGACCCCGCCGTGACCCGCGCCGGGCGCGAGGCGCTGAACAATCAGTTGGAAATCGCCGAGCCGCCTTTCTGGGGCCCGCGGGTGATCGCCCGCGCGCCCGTCCAGGCGCTGCTGCCCTACCTGAACGAGCGCATGCTGTTCCAGTTTCACTGGGGTTTCCGCAAGGAAGGCCGCAAGCTGGACGAATATATGGTCTGGGCGAAAAAGGAGCTGCGCCCGGTGCTCAAACGCATGATCGATACGGCGGTCCAGCAGGACATCATGCTGCCCCAGGCAGTCTACGGCTATTGGAAGGCCGCCGGCGAGGGGGACGACATGGTGCTGTTCGGCGAGGATGGGACGCGCGAACTCGCCCGCTTCGCCCTGCCGCGCCAGGCCGGCGAGGACGGTAAATGCATCGCCGACTACGTGCCCGACATATCCGCCGGGCCGGGCGGCCGTGGCGTCGTCGGGCTGCAGGTCGTCACCATGGGCCAGCGCGCCGCCGACGTGGCCCGCGAGTGGTTCGAGGACGACCGCTATCAGGATTACCTTTATCTGCACGGGGTTGGCGTGGAGCTGGCCGAGGCCATGGCCGAATACGTCCATAAGCGCATCCGCGCGGAACTGGGCCATGCGGCCGGGGAGGCCAGCGACATGGAAGGGCTGTTGAACCAGCAATATTTCGGTTCGCGCTATTCCTTCGGCTATCCGGCCTGCCCGAACCTGGAAGACCAGGACCAGCTATTGCGTCTGCTGGGCGCCGACGCCATCGGCGTGGAACTGTCGGACGAGCACCAGCTCCACCCGGAAATGTCCACCTCGGCGCTGGTCATCCCGCACCCGAAGGCGAAGTATTTTTCGGTTTAGGCGCTTCGGTACGCCTTGGCCTCGCCGGCCGGATGTTGCAGGATAGGGCATGGCTATCGCTTTCCGTTCCGCCGGCGTCGATGACGCATCGGCGATCTCTACCTTGATCGAGGCTGCCTTCGCGGGCGGAATCGCGCCGCATTTTGGCGAGCAGGGCCACGCGACATTCCTGAATTTCATTAAGCCGGAGGTGATTGCCGCCCGGCTTTCCGACGATAATGAGGCCTGGGTGGCAATCAGGGACGGCCGGGCTATAGTCGGCTATGCCGAACTGGCCGGCGACCATCTTAAAATGCTGTTCGTCCGGCACGAGCTGCAGCGGAGCGGCGTCGGGCGGAGGCTATTGGAGTTCCTGCGGGTCTTCCGCAAGGGCCATATGGTTTCGGTCAATGCCGCCCCCAACGCCGACGCCTTCTACCTCGCCATGGGCTTTCGCCCAACCGGGCTCAAACAGCATCAGGACGGCATCGTCTTCACGCCGATGGAAATGAAATTCTGAGGGTGGGTGTGGTCCTGACGGCAGAGCGACCTCGTCCTTCGAGACGGGCCTTCGACCCTCCTCAGGATGAGGCTCCGACATAATATGTTCTTGGGAAAACAGATAGTTGAGCCTCATCCTGAGGAGCCCTGAAAGGGCGTCTCGAAGGACGAGGTCGCTCGGCGTCGCCCACCAGCCTTTCAACGTCCCGCTGCCAGCACCCGGCGGTAGATCGGATTGGTCAGCATCGGCATGACGAATATCGGGAACTGGGCGATGGCGACGTAGAGCCACATGTCCGGGCCGGCCATGCCTGCCGTCAGGACCAGCATAATAGCCATGTTCCGATAGCCGCTGGCCAGCCCCATGGTCAGCGCGCCGCGCCAGCCCAGCCAGAAGAAAGCGGAGGTCCCGATCGCCTGCAGCGCCATGTTCAGGATGAAGGCGGCGGCGGTAAAGCCGGCCACCGTCCATGGATCGGCCAGCATTCGGGCCGCGACCCCGTCCATGATGGCGACGGCGAAAATCACCAACGCCAGCACAATCAGACCGTTGATGTCGGTGGTCCGCGCTTCCAGCCAGTCGCGGCGGACGAAGCGGCGCGCGGTCTCGCTGATCGCGAAGGGCAGGACGATGTAAAGCGCGACGCGCGCCAGGAACGGGCCAAGCCCGATCGACAGCTCCAGATCCAGCAGCCAGAAGGCGACCGCGCCCAGGGTCAGCGGCAGGATCGCCGTTCCCGCCACCAGCAGCACCAGCGCCAGCGCCGCGTCCAGCCCCAGCAACAGGGCGAAGGCCGGCGCGGCCGTCACCGGCGGCGCGGCGGCCGCGAACACCAGCGCCACCGAAAGGCCCGGCGGCAGGCCCAATAGCGTCACCGCCCCCAGCGTCAGCAGCGGCGCGCCGAGCAATATCCAACCCAGGGCCGCCAACGCGCGCAGCGGTCTGCGCCCCCAGTCGACGACCGTCGCCCAGTCGATCCGCAGCAGCGACAGCGACAGGCTCGCCACCACGGCAGCCTCCATCAATGGCCGCAACAGCGCGGCCAGATCGGGCAGCACCAGCCCGGCAAATATCCCGCCCGCCAGGATTAGCCGAGCATGGCGGTTCAGGAGGGCGAGGAAAGGCGTCAGCATTGTTTCTTCATTGATGGCGGAAATCCAACCCTACGGTGTTGCCGTGCGCTTGCCAATGGCGCTAGATTTACCCCATGACGATTGAAGCCCCGCTGCAAATCTACCGGGATCAGGTGCGCCCGGAATGGATCGACTATAACGGCCACATGAATGTGGCCTATTACGTGCTGGCCTTCGATTACGTCACCGACGCGTTCTTCGACTATCTGGGGCTGGGGCACGAGTACCTGAAGAAGGCCAACTGCTCCACCTTCGCCGTGGAGATGAATGTCAGCTATGTCCGCGAGATCCACGAGGGCGACCCGATCGCCGCCCGTACATGGCTGTTGGCCAACGACGCCAAGCGGCTGCACTATTATCACGAATTGTATCACGCCGAGGAAGGCTGGCTGTCGGCGGGTTGCGAACTGATGAGCCTGCATATCGACATGTCGATCCGCCGCACTGCACCCTTTCCGAATGATATCAAGGCATGGCTGGAAGAAGTCACCGCCGCCCACGCCGCCATCCCCGCGCCCGAACGCGTTGGCCGCCGGATAGCGATGCCGGGGCGGTAAATAACGACCCTTGCTGGTCGTTACCGGTTTGGTAGGGTTTCCGCTGTACAATTTACACGCGGCGAAATCATTGAGGTGGTCCCACTTTGTTGGACAGTCTGCCGGCCACGGAACGCAACGGATGGTTCGAAGACGCGGACATGACATGGTTTGACGGCCAAGTGTACGGAGCATTGTACGCTTATGTCGAGGCGTCGCGTCCCTTCGCCGAACTCATCGAAGAGGTGCAAGGGATGCGGCGAGAACAGTGCCTGGGTAAGTTCGATATCGCGACCGTACCCACCGAGCCCTTGCCCGGCGGGTCGCCGATCAGCGTCGATCGATATTTTTGCGAGTTGGCGACCGGTGTTATCGTATCCATGAGCGTGATCACGCAAAGTGACGAAGACAGCTTGCTGGTGGTGCTGTGCTGCACGGCGCTCCATACGGCTGGTGGTGCTGTGCTGCACGGCGCTCCATACGATAGTGGCGAGGCTGTCGCGCTCGCCGCGCTTCAGATCCAGGCGCATTTAAGAGCCGTCGCCATGGTCAAACAGAACTGACAAACCGCGCGCGCCGATGCCGGACCGGGTTTTCACGCGACGGCCGGTGGTCTGTTTCACAAGTACATGAACAAAGGCGGCTAAACCGGGGCATTGCCCCTTGAGCCCGGAGTCTTTGCGGTTTAGTAACGGGTTACCGGCAATACTGGCGGCAAGACCTTAATCAGCCCTGCGGAACCCACCCGTGACCCTGCCTAACTTCGGCCAGATTCTTCACGCGCTTGACCGCTTTACCCGGCACGAGCAGGTCGTTCTATCGACGCTGGCCGTCGTGATCGGCGGTATCGGTGGCGGGGCGGCCATTGCCTTTCGCGAGGGGGTGGGGGCGATTCAGTATCTGTTTTATGGGTTTTCCTCGGACCGCGTCGTTACCTACATCGCCGACGTTGCCTGGTGGCATATCCTGGCCACCACCACAATCGGCGGCCTGGCGGTCGGGCTGTTCTTCGAATTCCTGATGCCGGGCAAGCGGCCGTTGGGCGTCCCCGACGTGATGGAGGCCAGCGCCCTGAAGGGCGGGCGGATGAGCCTGACCGATGGCCTGCGCGCCGCCCTGATCAGCGCCGTGTCACTGGGCGCCGGCGCCTCGGCCGGGCGCGAGGGGCCGGTGGTGCATCTGGGGGCCAGCGTCAGCGCCTGGGTCGCCAAGCGCCTGCGGCTTGGTCGCGCATTGTCGCAGACCCTGCTGGGCTGTGGCGTGGCGGCGGCGGTGGCGGCCTCGTTCAACGCGCCCATCGCCGGGGCGTTTTTCGCGCTGGAAGTGGTGGTCGGC
>JADFVY010000518.1 GCA_015222795.1 Pseudomonadota bacterium
ACCGGCTTCTTCGCCGAGGATCATAACCGCCAGATCATGGACGATCTGGCGGCGGAGCTGGCGGTGACCGATTTCGAGCCGCCCACGACCGACGGTTCGCCGGTAGCCGGCAAGACGGTAGTCTTCACCGGGACGCTGGAAACCATGACCCGCAACGAGGCCAAGGCCCGCGCCGAGGCACTGGGTGCGAAGGTTTCCGGTTCGGTGTCGGCGAAGACGGACTATGTGGTGGCCGGCCCGGGCGCGGGATCGAAGGGCAAGAAGGCGGCCGAACTCGGCATCGCGACGCTGAGCGAACAGGAATGGCTGGACCTGATCGGCCAGGGGTGACGCGCGCTGGACAGGCCGGCGCGACCTCGTCCTTCGAGACGCCCCTTTGGGGCTCCTCAGGATGAGGAAGCAAATGTTGGAGCCTCTTGTTCGCAATTAAATAAATGTTGAAGCCTCATCCTGAGGAGGGCCAAAGGCCCGTCTCGAAGGACGAGGTCGCACCGCCCTACCCGTTCAGCACCCGCACCGGCGAACCGTCCAGCCAGGCGACGATACCCTCCACCGCCTAGCCATACATCAACGCCATATTTTCCGCCGTCACATAGCCTGTATGGGGTGTCAGCAGGGTGTTTCGCAGGCCGCGTATCGGGTGGTCGGCGGGTAGCGGTTCGATGTCGTAGACGTCGATGGCGGCGCCACCGATCCGGCTGTTCCGCATGGCGTCGATCAGCGCCGCCTCGTCGATGATCGGCCCGCGCGAGGTATTGACCAGCAGGGCGCTATCCTTCATCAGGCCGAATTCCCGCGCCCCGATCAGCCCGCGCGTGCCCTCGTTCAGCACCACATGGATGGTGACGATGTCGGACTGGCCCAGCAGTTCGTCCAGTTCCACCCGGGTTGCGCCATGTTCACCGGCCTGATCCTGGGTCAGGCTGCGGCTCCAGGCCAGGATATTCATCCCGAAGGCTTGCGCGAAACGGGCGACCTGCTTGCCCTGTTTGCCCAGGCCGATGATGCCGATGGTCTTGCCCTTGAGACCGCGCCCCAGCCCAACCTGCCAGCCGCCCGAAATCATGCTTTGCGAATCGCCCGGGATATTCAGGCTGTGCGCCATGATCAGACCCCAGGTCAGTTCCGCCGCCGGATGGGGTAGAAGCCCGGTGCCGCAAACCAACACCCCCTTTTCCCTGGCCGCCGCCAGATCGATGGCGGCGTTGCGCATGCCGGTGGTGACCAGCAATTTCAGATCCGGCAGCCGGTCGAACATATCCGCCGGGAAGGGCGTGCGCTCGCGCATGGCGACGATAATGGGATAGCCGCGCAGCGCCTCGGCCGCCGCATCCAGAGATTCGAAGGGCCGGGTGAAGCTCACCGGTTCGACCCGCCCGGCCAGTGGCGACCAGTCGGCCAGTTTCAACGCCACATTCTGGTAATCGTCCAGTATCGCGACATGGGTCATCGTCTATCCCTTTTCACCGGTCGATGGAGGCCTTCGTGTCGTACCCTAAATAATTCGTGTCGCCAATGCGAGAGCGGCGTATTTGCCGTTTTTCGATAGTTCATCATGCGGAGATGCGGACAGCCGCTGTTTCGGGCGGCGGGAATCCGCGATATTTTTTATAAAGGTATTAAGGCCATGGCGGACAACGGCGACAATCTGGATCTCAATTCGCTGAACGACGACGAGCTCGTCGAACAGATGTGCGACGACCTCTATGACGGCCTGGCCGACGAGATCACCGAGAGCGTGAACATCCTGCTCGGCCGCGGCTGGACGCCTTACGACATATTGACCAAGGCGCTGGTCGAGGGCATGCGGATCGTCGGCGTGGATTTCCGCGACGGCATCCTGTTCGTGCCCGAGGTGCTGATGTCGGCCAACGCCATGAAGGCGGGCATGACCATCCTGCGCCCGCTGCTGGCGGAAACCGGCGCGCCGAAGATGGGCAAGATGGTGATCGGCACGGTCAAGGGCGACATCCATGACATCGGCAAGAACCTGGTCGCCATGATGATGGAAGGCGCCGGCTTCGAGGTGATCAATATCGGGATCAACAATCCGGTGGAAAATTACCTGGCCGCCATCGAGGAGCACCAGCCCGACATCCTGGGCATGTCGGCCCTGCTGACCACTACGATGCCCTATATGAAGGTCGTTATCGACACGCTGAAGGAAAAGGGCATCCGCGACGATTACATCGTCATGGTCGGCGGCGCGCCGCTGAACGAGGAATTCGCCGA
>JADFVY010000519.1 GCA_015222795.1 Pseudomonadota bacterium
CCGTTTCGCCTTCTGCGCCGCGGTCTCCAGCGCCTGCAGGAAATTCGAGCGGTCCTGTTTCATGAAGCTCGGGCCGGCGCCGCTGATTTCGCCGGTGTCGCGCAGGTGGGACTTCAGATCGCGCATGGACAGGGCCATGCCTATATTGTCGTCGGTGAAGGGTTTTCCCTTGTGGTCCATCGTCAGTGCGCCGGCCTCCAGGCAGCGGGCGGCGAGCGGGATGTCGGCGGTAATGGCGATGTCGCCGACGCTCACTTGCTCGGCGATCCAGTCATCGGCGGCGTCGAATCCATCATCGACCACCACGCGGTTGACCAGTGGACTTTCCGGCAGACGCATCCATTGATTGGCGACGTAATGCACCGCCAGCCCATGGCGCGCCGCGACCCGCAGGACTTCGTCCTTCACGGGGCAGGCATCGGCATCGACGTAGATTTCAGTCACGCCATCGTTCCGGCGGGACACTGCAGACCACTAGCGGCGGCGGCGCTTTGGTGGCGGGCGCTTGCCGCCCGCGGGGCCGGGGCCGGGCGCATCCGTCTTGTGGCGGAAGTTGATGCGGGCCTTGGTCAAGTCATAGGGCGTTAGCTCCACGGTGACGCGGTCGCCCGTCAAAATACGGATACGGAACTTCTTCATGCGGCCGGCGGTATAGGCCAGCACATCGTGCCCGTTCTCCAGGGTCACCCGGAACCGGGCGTTCGGCAAGACTTCGGTAACGACGCCCTCCGCTTCAATCAGATCTTCCTTGGTCATACATTCTCCTCGTTCGAACAGCCATTTACAAAAGCAGGGGGCCGGGCAGACGAATTCTGCCCGGCCCCCTGGCTAAATCGTTCTCAGACGGCCTGAAGGCTGGCGGCGGCTGTCTTGCCGTCGCGCCCTGCCTCGAGCTCGTAGGACAGTTTCTGGCCTTCGTTCAGGCTGTGCATCCCGGCCTGCTCGACCGCGCTGATATGCACGAACACATCGTTGCCGCCGTCGTCGGGCTGGATGAAACCGAATCCCTTGGTGCCGTTAAACCATTTTACCGTGCCGGTTGGCATGGAATTCTCCTCAATAGCTGGTGTCGTTTCGGGCAGCATTGCCCGCTACGTCGAAATTAGCATTGGGAGAAAACCGTGATCGGGACCCCAAAGGGGTGGACTTGGTGGACCCAAAGAAACTCGACGGGCCGAACATTGTGCGTACGGCGGTAAAATGCAAGGAATTTCTTGCTTGAAGTGCCTTGAAGAGCTCCGCCGGCGGCCTGCGAAAATAGACGGAACCTTTCGGTCCCGCCCTTATTCGATCAACTTTTGGCCCGCCTTATCCGGGCGGGCCCTGGTATTACATCGCCTTCAGGTCGGTCGCGGCGGTTTTGCCGTCTCGGCCCGGTTCCAGGTCGTAAGACATTTTCTGACCTTCGTTCAGCCCATCCATGCCCGCGTTCTGAACCGCGGTATCTTCTCCAGGCTCGGGAATCCCGTTCGAGCATTGAAATCCTTGACCCTTTCCTTTTCACCGGAATGATGATCGGATGGCGCCGATGAATGTTAAACGGCTCTTTATCGCGGCCGGCATGGCCTGGGGCATCCTGCTGGGCATCGTCGGGGGGATGTATGCCGGAGGCGTCGCCGCCGGTGTCGCCTGGCTGTTTCTGTTCGGCGACGACCGCTGGCCCGGCTGGGGCGAGTCCGCCGTTATCGGTGTCGCCGTGGTCGCGGGACTGGCGATTCTGACCGGCTGCATCGCGTTGGGTTGGGCCGTTGGGCGCGGCTACGAGGATGCCGGGGCCGCCCGCCGGGCGCGCGGGGGATGGATCGCCGCCGGCCTGATCCTGCTCGCCGTTCTGGCGTGCGCCGGCGGGGTATGGAGCGTGGCCCGCCAACAGGCGGAATTCGATCACCGAGTAGAGGAATTGGCCGACCAGGCCGGAAATCTGGCCGACCTGTACCTGGATACCCACCGCTTCACCGGGATCGATATCGACTGGCGGGGCGGCGGCGCGGACGGGTCGGCGACGGTCCTGCTCGATGGCAAGCGGGCGGGCGCCTACCGCCTCGAATGGCGAATCGGCGGCCAATCCTTCAAGCAACCGCTGATGACCGGCGAGGCGCGGCTTGACCTGGTCCCGGGCCCGGCGAGCACGGATATAGCCATTCCGGCCGAGGCGCTGGTCGATGGTTACCGCGCGCTTCTCAGCCACCGGAACGCCAGCATCATGGTCGACGAGCCCTTCACCCTGGAGGCCAGACTGATCCCGATCCTGGGCGCGGCCGAGCAAGCGGGGCTGCCCCAGGGCGAACGCCG
>JADFVY010000520.1 GCA_015222795.1 Pseudomonadota bacterium
AAAAGGGCGACATCCGCTGCGAGCATGTGGTCAGCGCCACCGGCAACTATGCGCGCCAGACCGGCCGCATGGTCGGGCTGGATATCCCGGTCGTCCCGGTGCAGCACCAGTATATCGTCACCGAGGCGCATCCGCTGTTGCAGGAACGCAAGGCCAAGGGCCTGCCTGAAATGCCGGTGTTCCGCGAATCCGACGCCTCCTATTATCTGCGCGAGGAGCGCCAGGGCCTGATCCTGGGCCCCTACGAGGTCGGCGCGCCGGCCGTGTTCCTGGACGGCGTGACGCCGGGTTTCGAGAAGGACCTGTTTCCCGGCGATCTGGACCGGCTGGAGCCGCATATCGAGGCCGCGATCAACCGCATCCCGATCTTCGCCGAGGCCGGTATCAAGGATGTGATCAACGGCCCCATCGCCTATACGCCGGACGGCAACCCGATCGTCGGCCCGGCGCCGGGGCTGAAGAATTTCTGGCTCAGCGAGGGCCACCGTTTCGGCATTACCGCGGCCGGCGGGGCGGGCTGGCAACTCGCAGAATGGATCGTCGAGGGGCAGCCGACCGTCGACATGCTGGGCGTCGACCCGCGGCGCTTTGGCGACCATGCCTCGCGGGCCTACCTCAGGACCAAGAACGAGGAAGCCTACAACCACGTCTTCATCACCCATTTCCATGACGAAGAGCGGCCGGCCTGCCGGCCCTTGCGCACCATGCCCTGTTATGACCGGATGAAGGAAAAGGGCGCGGTGTTCGGCCATGTTTATGGCTGGGAGCGGCCCAACTGGTTCGCGCCCGAGGGCGTGGAGGCGAAAGACGTCTGGTCGTTCCGGCGCACCAATTACTTCGAGCATGTGGGCAACGAGTGCAAGAACGTGATGACCAATGTCGGCGTTCTGGATATGTCGGCCTTCGCCAAGTTCCGCGTCTCGGGCCCCGGCGCGGAAGCCTGGCTCGATAATCTGGTGGCCAATCGCCTGCCCAAGAAGATCGGCCGGGTCGGGCTGTGCCATGCGCTGACCAAAAAGGGCGGCGTGCGCACGGAATTCACCATCACCCGCGATGCGCCGGACTCGTTCTATCTGGTTTCGGCCGGCGCGCTGGAACGCTTCGACTGGGATTACCTGGTCAAGCAGGCGCCCGACGACGGATCGGTGCGGCTCGACAAGATCACCACGCAGCATGGCGTGCTGGTGGTGGCCGGGCCGAAATCGCGCGAGTTGATGAGCCGCGTGTCCGACAGTGATTTCTCCAACGAGGCCTTCCCCTGGCTGACCAGCCAGATCAGCGACGTGGGCGTGGCCCATTGCCGGCTGGTCCGCGTCAATTTCGTGGGCGAGCTGGGCTGGGAAATCCATCACCCGATCGAAATGCAGAACCATATCTTCGACGCGTTGTTTGCCGCGGGCGAGGATCTGGGGCTGAAACCCTTCGGCATCCGGGCGATGAATTCGATGCGGCTGGAGAAATCCTACCGGCTGGTCGGCACCGAAATGTCGATCGAATATGCGGCATTCGAATCCGGCCTGGACCGCTTCGTGCACCCCAACAAGGGCGACTTCATCGGCCGCGACGCGCTGGTGAAATGGCGCGAGAAGGGCTTCGACAACCAGTTCGTCACGCTGGAAGTCCACGGCGTCACCGACGCCGACGCGCTGGGCAATGAGCCGCTGTTCGTCAACGGCGAAATGGTCGGCCGCGCCACGGCCGGTGGATATGGTTGGCGGGTGGGCAAGAGCCTCGCCATCGGCTTCCTGCACCCCGACCACGCGGCGGTCGGCGCCGAGATGGAAATCGACGTGCTGGGAACCATGTTAAAAGCCACGGTAGTCGAGGAAAGCCCCTACGACCCGGAGAACGCGAAACTGCGGGGGGTGGGGTAATTACCATGCCAAACGAAAACGGCGGTAGCGGCGGGTGTCTTTGCGGTGGTGTTCATTACCGCGTCGATGGCAGGCTGGCCGATGTCGGCGCCTGCCATTGCGGCCAGTGCCGCAAGACGACCGGGCATTATTTCGCCGCCACCAGTTGCGACCGGTCGGCGCTTACGTTCGAGGCGGACGAAACGCTGGCCTGGTATCAATCCTCGGCCGGCGCGCGGCGGGGGTTTTGCTCGCGCTGCGGCGCCAGCCTGTTTTGGGAACGCAACGACAGCGGCAAAATCGATATCCTGGCCGGCACGCTGGACCAGCCGACGGGGCTGAAAATGACCAATCATATCTATGTCGACGACAAGGGCGATTACTACGATATCACCGATGGACTACCTCAATATGGGCAATACAGATAAGATAAAACATATTCCATGGAATTTAATTCCCAACGTTTCGTTATAGTTTTCAAGCGTCAGGAAGAAGGCGAGAAAATTTCACCGAATAAACTATAACTTTAGGGGTATCATGCCAGATAAAAACGGAGGTGCCGGGGGGTGTTTGTGCGGCGGCGTCCGATATCGTGCAGGGGCCGAGTTGCGCGATGCAGTGGCCTGTCATTGCACACAATGCCGCAAGACCACGGGTCATCACGGGGTCTTCAGCGCCTGCCGGAACCAGGACCTGGTCATGGAAAAGGACGAGACCCTGGCCTGGTACGAATCCTCGCCGGGCGTGCGCCGGGGATTCTGCGGCAAATGCGGGTCGACGCTGTTCTGGGACGACCGGTCGCGGGACTATATCGCCGTGGCCGCCGGTTCGCTGGACAAGCCCACGGGAATCAGGCTGATCAAGCATATCTATGTGGCGGACAAGGGCGACTATTACCGCATCGAAGGCGATATCCATCCGGGGAGCCTGGGTGGCTTTAATCGAGACCCGGAATGACCCAGCGCCGCTTGTTTCCGCTTTTGCAGGCGACTGCCGGATATTCGCGGCGCGGCAGGCTGCCTTGTTTCGTGACGCTGTATGTGCGGCAGGGCTTGCCACCAGGACCGTTAAACCGGCCGTTGACCTTGATGACGTAACTTTCGGCGCCCACCGGGTTGCGCCATACGGTTTGGGTCCCGGGCGCGGCGCGGTCCAGCGCGTCGGCGATCGCTCCCTCGCGGCCCTTGCGCAATGTCCGGCTACCGCCGCCGGGCAGTATCGCGATCAGTTCCATTTTGGCAATCTCCAGCCCCGCACCGTCGAAATCGTGGCGGCGGACGAAATGGCCGATTGCCGGAACATAGTACCAGACACGTTTCTGCCATGCCCCCGCGGACGCCGGTGAACGCTCGCAGAATATCGCCTGCGCCTTGAACGAACCGACCGGCACCTTTACCCCCTTCGAGCCCTTGTTACTGCACGACCAGCTGGCGTCGCTGGCGAAGCGCTGGGCATTTTTGCCCTGGGCTTCGTTCCATTCCTGGCTGGTCACGTCGAAGTAAAGGTCCATTCCCTCGTTCGGTGGCCATGACGTTTCGGCGGGAAGGCTCGACTCGGCGACGCCTTTCCAGGTTCCCGATTGCCACTCGATTTCGGGCAAGCCGAAATGCGGCCCCGTGGCGTAGTGGTCGCCAAGGCTGGTCTCCCAGTTGATCCGCGCGCCTTTGACCCCGGTTACCGTATGAATCTCGACACCGGAATAAACAAAGCGCGTTCCCACCGGATAAAGCCCGGAAGGGATGGCCGCTTCGACCGCTATCACCCGCGGTGCGACATCCGGCTGGCCCTGCATGTGGCTGAGCAGCGTGGAGGTGGCGGTGCCGTCGACCTTCAGTCCGCTGTCGCGCTGATAACGTGCAATCGCGCGCGCGGTATTAGGCCCCATCCTGCCGTCGGCGGCGCCGGGTTCATACCCTCGTTTGGCCAACGTCGTCTGAACAACGGCGATCTGGGCCTGAGTCAGCGGCTTACCGGGAAGGACCGGTTGGGGGGACGCCTTGGCCTCGGGTTGTGGCGGCGGCGGCGCGGGTGGCGGCGGGTTTCTGGCGGTGCATGCGGCCAGGACCGACAAAAGCAAGACAAACGCAATGGGCGCGGCAACGCAACGCACAGCCCTGCAAAGGGAAACACGCCCTGTCAAACGGGTTATGATCAGCAAACCTTGGTATGAGGTCATGCGCGTCGCGAATCCCGGTAACTATCCATTGTCCCCGTTTTCGCCTAAGTAATCGGCGGGATCAACCCCAATGGCACGGGCGGGCTGATTAACTGGCGCTGGTTTCGAATGGGTTTGCATCCGACCTGTCGCTGTTACTGTTAGGAATCAGCCATTTTTGGTCCTTGTCCGATAGGCAGGCCTTTGCCGGATATATCCGTGAAATGCCGGCGCCGCGCGCGGTCAATTCGAAAGTGCGGCAACGCACGCCGTCGACGGTATCGTGAGTCGTGCCGGGAAGAATCACGAATTCCTCCTTCACCATGGTGCTGCTCCACAGGCTGCTTTCGCCGTCGGGTAATCCGCCGAGCGCGTCCTGGATTGCCTGGTCCAGCCCGGCCCTGACAGCCGGCGGCCAACCTTCGGCGCCAGGACGAACTCCCACCAGTTCTTTCGAAATCCGGCTGCCGTCGGGCATGATATCGATCCTGGCAACGTAATGGCGCACCGCGGGAGCATAATGCCATATGCGCCGGACCCATTCGCCCGGGGGCGCGGAGTCGCGATCACAAGTCAGGGCGACCACGGCAAATCGTCCGGCGGGAACAGATATCCGTTCAGTCCCCGCGGTGCGGCATTGCCATGTCTGCAACTGTCCATTGTCCTCGACCTCGAAGGTAAAGGCTGAATCGGTGGCAAGCGGCCAGAATTTGCCCTCATCGAGACGGGCGTTGGACTCGCCGGTTCCAGCGGGTCCCGTCCAGTTTGAAGGCGGGATCAGGAAATTACGGTCGGCGGTATAACTAACACCATTATCGACCCGCCAGAACAGCTTGTTGCCGGCTACTCTAACCACGGTTTCGACCCTGCCATTGCTCCAGACATAGGCGTCCCCGGCGTCGTAAATCGGCGGGATTTTGGCATTTTTGACATGGACGACCTTCACGGGAGGGACAATTTCTGGCTCTCTAATCGCCAGTTCGATTTCTGGCTCCGGCGTCAGTGCAATCTCGGGCTCGACCTCTGGCGTGAGCTCGGTTTCTGGCGGCGATTCCGGGACGACCGCCACGTCTGGTATCAGCGGTTTCTCCGGCCGGGGAGCGGCGGCCAGACTGTCGGCCAGTTCCCGGGTGATTCGGCCGTCGGCCTCCATATTCGCATCATTCTGGAAGGTCTTGATGGCCTCTTTGGTAAGCGTCCCCGCAATGCCGTCAACCTGGCCAGGATTATATCCCAACTCGGCCAGGTTTTCTTGTATAGCCGTTACTTCCTCGCGTGATGGCCCGGTCGGGGCAGGAGGCAGGTTTTGTGTGGTGTCGGGCGCCGGGTCTATCACGGGTGTCTGATCGGGCGCCGGCGGGGCATCGATGCTCCGTGACGATATGCGCTGCGCGATTTTTCCCTCGCCGCCGGTCAGGTCGGGGATCCATTCAGCCAGATCGAAGTTAGCACACCCGGACAACAGGAAAAGTCCGGTCAGCGCCGATACCGAGCGCTTCCAGATTGACTGGGTCCGGGCCGGATCCATTTGCTGTTTCCTGTTCATGCCTATCGTCGACTCCTGGCGTAAAATACCATGGTATGTTTGGTCCAAATGCTTCATTCGGCGGCCGCGCGTTTATGAATGATCCGATCTCCGGGGAACACGGCGCGAACCGTCGTTCCCATTTGCGGTTTGCTTTCAAGTTCCAGCCGGCCTCCGTGCAATTCTACCAGACTCTTGGTCAGTGGCAATCCAAGCCCGGTTCCCTCATATCTGCGTGCCAGAGACGAATCGGCCTGGGTAAAGGGTTTCAGGATTCTTTCATGATCTCCTTCCTCGATTCCGATCCCGGTATCGGCGACCGTGAAAACGAATTCATTCATGCCGTTTACCTTGGCCGACACGCTGATTCGCCCGCCTGGCGGCGTGAATTTAACGGCGTTCGACAGCAGGTTCAGGATAATCTGCTTGAAGGCACGTTCGTCGGCATAAAGAGCCGGCATATCTCGTGACAATTCCGGTTTCAGCCTGATTTTCCCGGCCGTCGCCTTGGCCTCGACCAGATGCAGCGCCTCATCGACCATGCCGGGCACGTCCAGTTCTTCCTCGCTGAGTTCGAAACTATTCGCCTCGACCTTGGAAAGGTCGAGAATATCGTTGATCAGGCTAAGCAGATGAAGTCCGCTGCTGTGAATATCCGACGCATATCCCACATATCGCTTGTCGCCGATCGTTCCGAACATCTCGTTTGTCAGCATTTCGGAAAAACCGATAACGGCGTTCAACGGTGTACGCAATTCGTGGCTGACCATGGCCAGGAATTCGGATTTGGCACGGCTGGCGACTTCCGCCTCGTCCTTGGCCGTCCGCAACTCGGCTTCTACCCGCTTGCGCTCGAGTATCTCTTTCTCCATCCGCACATTGGATTTGTTGGCGCGCGACAACTCCGCCGTACGCTGCACTACCGCGATTTCGATCTGCTGTTGCTTTTGACGCGCCACGACCATATAGCGGGTCAATAACGACGTCAGCACAAGCCCAAACAGCGCAACGCCCCACGGTACCGCGCCCAGGTCGAAATCCATGGTTCCTGGAACGGGCCGGACGACGATGTTGTAGCCGCGGTTTCCTATTTTCTGTCCGGCCATGGCGGAAAAACCGACATCAATCTCTTCGGCGGCGGCGGCGGGCATATTGGGTTTACGGAGAACCGACGGCTCGATATGGACAAGTTCGTTCGATAATCCGCCGTCATCCATATACAGATAAGTGTCCAGCCATGCCGGGGTTGTGAATTCGCGCAAAGTGGTTCCGAGCAACAGGTCCAGCCGGACCAGGGCGACGATATATCCTTCTGGCCCGGTGATATTATCGTTTCCCAGGGCCACGTCCGGCGCGTACACAGGCTGCACCAGCAGCAGGGTTTTGTCGTTTCGATAGGGCTGGCCGCGGGGATCCTGCCAGTCGACCACATTCAACCGTCCATCGCGGTCCGTCTGGTGCAGGGCGGCGCGAATTTCGGGTATGGAAGCCAGGTCCAGGCCGGAAAGATCCTCGTTTCCTTCATAGGGTTCCACAAAATATAACGGCATATGATATCGCCGCCGCGCCGCCGGGACTATCATCGAGGTTCCGGTTATCTCGGAAAATGCAAATCCTCGCAGCCCGTCGGCTTCGGCTCGCCGGACATAGGCTTCGCGATCGGTTTCCGGAACAACGGGCACCCACGCCAGTGCCTGGATACCCGGATAATAAGCAAGGCGGTCTTTAGCAAAACGGAAAAAATCATACCGGCCGCCAACGTTACCGGAGTCGTTGAGCATTTCCGCGGCCGTGCCCACAAGTTCGAGATGGCGGTCCGTGGCCTTGCGCAAGGCCAGGACATAATGACTGGCCTGGCGGTCGAATTCCTGTTCCGCCGCGCCGCGATAGAGATCGCGGGTTACAAAAAATACCGCCGCGGTCAGGCCCAGGCCCACAAGAAGAACGATTGCCACGGGCAGGTTGCCTGCCAGACGAGAGGTTTCGCTGGCGGTTTGATCTGAAGGTTCGCGCTTAATCGTGCCGAACAGGCGACCGATCCAGGACAGGTTCCACCGGCCGATCCCCGGAGCCGGCCCTGGTTGAGCGGAAGCGCCTTTGGTGATCAGAAATTCCGGTGAATCGGATTTATCGTCCAAATCCAGAACGGACGCCCGTGCTCGATTATAGCTGCGGTCAATCGTGACCCGTTCCAGCGTGGCAAATCGTTTCGGGCTTCGCTTCTGCCTGTTGCCTAATCCACCCATGGGTGCTCCGGTTTCGTTTCCACCTGCCCCTTGATCTTTGCCGAACTATTACGACAGCCTTGTGTGGTTTGTGTTGATTTTTTCTGTTCCCACCGGGACGCATTTTTAAGGCTGTGTTAACCTTATTTCCGCGCAGTATACTATTTTATCATTAAGTACTCATTAACTAACTCATCGAATTTTATTGATATTTTCCAAAAAATGGCTGGTCTTTGCTGGGAAAACTCCCATTTTAGTGAGTATTGCCGCTGGCGCTGCCCGAAGCCGAGGGGGTATTCTGTCGATGTCAGCCCCTCAGCGCCCTGGGAGATACCGAACCGGAATCCAGGCCGGGGGTCAGCCAACGCTCGCCGGCCAGGGTTTTGCATGCGATGGCGGGAAATAATTTCATTTGGTCAGGGCCTTCCCGCTTGATGCTGTACCGTCGGCAGTCGGCCCTGCCCGATACGGTCACAACTCCGGTCAACCGAATACTGAACATGGCGCCGACTGCGGAACTGCGCCATTCGACGGGTTGTTCGTAATCCCCGGCATCCAGCGCACCCTGGATCGCCCAGTCCAACCCGCCACGCGCGGCGGGCGGCCATCCTTTCCCTCCAGGACGGATGGCGACCAAATCGACCGTTATTTTTCGTCCGGTTCCGTGAATTACATCAACTTGGCGGACATAGTGACCGATCTCCGGGACATAATACCATGTCCGTTTTTTCCAGGTTCCCGGCTCGGGATTGGTGCGGCGACATTCGATGACCACCGCTTCAAACTGTCCGGCCATTGCCGTCACCGGTGAGGCGCCGCTAGCCACGCAATGCCACTTCCCGGACCATGATAGCGGCGCATCGACCGAGGCGCCGCCAGTCTTGGAAGTAACAGAAAAGACAATCTCGCCGATCGCCGCGGGAGGCCATTTCGGTCCCGCGGCCGGCTGAATCCGATTTTCTCCGCCGCCTGTGCCGTTCTTCCACGAAATTGGTGGCAGAACAAAGTTTCGGTAGGCGGTATAAACGTTGCCATCGGCTGTTTCCCATAGAGTGCGCTCGGGGCCAACACGCGATACTGTCTCGACTCGCCCGTCCGAATAGACATAGGAGTCACCGACCTCATAGGATGGGCCGGCTGTATTGATTAGTTTGGGGGCGTGGTCGGCCAAGCTGGAAGATATTGCCGCCGTGTTGGTAGAATTCGGCTTGGGTTGCTGCTTCAGCGCCCGTTTTTTCAGCCTGCCCGATACGGTGGACGTCAACTCACCATTTACCTCCATCCTCTCATCGACCTGGAAATGTTTGATGGCGATCATGGTCTTGTCGCCCATTACACCGTCAACCGGTCCGGGATCGTAATTCAGCCTGGCGAGTCGCTGCTGCGCCTTGGCGATGTCTGCCGCCGAGGGTGGCCGAACCACCGTCAATTCATGCTCAAACTGTAAGGAGGCGCTGCTTAATTGCGGCGCCTGATCGCCAGTCTGTTTCTGTTCTTCGCATCCCGATAGCGTTAACGACAACATTGTGGCGCACAGTATTTTCGGGAGCCGATTTGCCGGCCAGGCTTTTCCCGCGTTCGCTGTCCACATGATCATGGTGAAAAGGCGTATCAATGTGTCGTCGCGTTTACAACGCGATCCCTCGGAAAGATAACGGTTACTTTCGTGCCCTTGCCAAGCGAGCTTTCAAGATCGACAGAACCGTCGTGGAGTTCAACCAGGCTGCGGGTAAGCGGCAGGCCCAGCCCGGTCCCCTCGAACTGGCGTGAAAGCGAACTGTCGACCTGTGTAAAGGGCTCGAAAATACTGTCGATGGACTCTTCCGGGATGCCGATGCCGGTGTCCTCGATGGCGAGCACCAACTGGCCGGACCGGTCGAGATTGGCATCAATTCGGACATGGCCATTCGGTTCGGTGAACTTGATCGCGTTCGACAGCAGATTCAGAAGTATTTGCCTGATGGCCTGTTTGTCGCCGCGCAGATCGGGCAAGTCCCGCGGTTCGGTGTAATCCATATAAACGTCACCGGCTTTCGCCAGTTCCGAAACCAGCCGCAGAGTTTCGGAAATGCCGTCACTCAGGCTGACCGTCTGTTCACTAAGCCCGAATCGCCCGGACTCGACCTTTGAAAGGTCAAGTATGTTGTTGATTAGCCCAAGCAAGTGGTTTCCGCTCTTGCTGATATCGCCGACATAGCCTTTGTATTTTTTGTTTGTTACCGGCCCAAACACTTCTTGCGACATTATATCCGAGAACCCGATAATGGCGTTCAGCGGTGTGCGCAATTCGTGACTGACCATGGCCAGAAATTCCGATTTTGCCCGGTTGGCTACTTCCGCCTGGTCCTTTGCGCGGCGCATCTCCATTTCGGCGCGCTGGCGCTCGAGAATTTCGTTGTGCAGCGATATATTGGCGTCCGACAGCGCCGTGGTGCGTTCCGTGACGGTTTGTTCGATAACGCGCGCACGATTTTGGGTGGCGGCCAGGGAATAAGCTGTAAACAATGTCAAAAGCAGCCCGAACGAACCGACCCAGTATGGCAATATGCTGGATTCGAAGCTATACTTCGTGTCGACCGGTTTAACGACAACGGTCAGGTCCATGTCGCCAATCGCAAAACTCTGCCGGTTAAAGAGCCCGTCGGCAATTTTGGCGCGGCTTAACGGGTCTGCCTGCTCGGCGCGCATTTCAGACGGCCGGAAAAGAAGAAGATCCGTATCCACCGATTCCTGCCGCCGATAGACGTATATATCCAACCAGGCAGGTGTTGTTAGTTCATCCACAACCGATTCGATGATCGTATCGAGTTTCAGCGCGCCGGCGACGAATCCCTTCAGGCGCTGCTTCCTCGGCGCGCCGATATCGGCGCTTCCGGTAGAATCGTAGACCGGGCGAATAATCTGAAATTCGGTTGACGCGGGCCGCGAATTGCCATGCTGTGACCAGGGTATGACAACCGGATGCCCCCCTTCGCCGGCGGCCTCCAACGCGGACCGGAACTCATCCAGGGAATAAAGGTCCACGCCAAGAAACTCGCGATCCTGGTCGAAAGGCAAGGCATAGTAAACCGGTAGATAGAAATCCCTCAGTCCCGCATCGATGAGCCCCCCTGTCTCGCCTTGCTCGCGGATTCGGAACCCGGGCAAACCATCGTCGTGCGCTTTCTCTTCGAATTCGCCGCGGCGACCAGCCGAGACGAAGGGAATCCAGGCCAGCGCCAGAAGTCCCTGGTTGCGCTTCAAGCGCGGCCCGGCGTAATCGTTGAATTGCCACCGGTCCAAGGGCGTCGATCCCTCGAACTCGTGCGCAAGATCGAGGACGTATTCCTCGTAGATCTGCACGGAATTCACGACGGTCTGGATATAGTGGGCAGCCTGCCTTTCGAACTCCTGCTGCTCGCCCGACTTGAAATACTGCTGCGCCGTCAGGAAGCCGACCGCCGACAAGGAAATGCCGAGAACAAGCACGATGGAGGCGGCAAATTGTTCGCGGACAATATTGACCGGAGCGCGCCTATGTGGGGCTCCAGGACCGGCTTTCGGATTCGCCGTCCGGCCCGGCGCCACCTTCTCAGGCGGCCGGCCAGCTCTGGCGGTGGTCGAATTTAGAAAACCACCAAATTTTTTCAGCAGTTGCAACACCAACACTTCACAAACAACCCTTTGTTATCTATCGGGCGATTTATTGTTCTCCCCATTAGAAGGCATTTATTATTAATTTTATCTAAATGAACCATGTCATTTAATCTTTGAAGATTACATTATTTAGTACGTTTGTCTAATTTTTCACAGATTCACTTATCGAAGTTACGGTCGTTTAGATGGCAAACACTTATTCTTCTGCACTCTTATCGTGCGGCCAGCACGTCGGCGGGCAGAATCGATCCTTTTTCAAGACCCGGTATCTTCCACCGCCCGCTGACGCCGTCCCGGCAGGCCAGGGCCGGGAAAATACGTGGCTGTCCCGGCTTCTTGCGAACCAGCATGTAGCGGCGGCAGGTTACATTGTTCGCGGTCTTCATTTGGCCGGTCAGCGTAATATCGAATTCCGTTCCGCTATCGCTGACCTGCCAATCGACCGATTCGCCAACCGCGCCGCCCTTGAGCAATTTCTGGACCGCCCAATCAAATCCGCTGCGCGAAGTCCTGGACCAGGCGCTACGGCCAGGCCGGATGGCTATAAGGTCGACGACGATTGGCTGCCCACCGACCTTGGTCGTTTCTTCCTTGCGGACGTAGTGACGAATATCGGCGGAGTAATACCAAACGCGTCTTCGCCATTGGCTGGATGAGCCGCTGGTTCTCTCGCAGGCGATCTTGACGACATCGAACCTGCCCGCCGGCACGCTTATGGTCGACTGGCCCTCGGTCCCGCATGTCCATTCGCCCGACCAGGCCGCGTACAGGCGCGGCTTGGCGCTCGGATCCCTGGGTTTTGCCAGGAATACCACCTCGCTCGATTTTGCGGGTGGCCATTTTACGTTGGACGAGGATACCACGGTCGACTGAACCGAGCCGGATTTGCCCTTCCATTCAACGGGCGGCATCACGAAGTTGTTCACTGCCGTATAACGACTGCCATCGTTCACGACCCAGTGAACCACGTTCCCCTTGATTCTGGTAGCGGTTTCGATTCGCCCGTTGGAGTAAATGTAATTGTCTCCGACTTCGTAATGAGGCTCTTCGGCGACGCTGTACATGCGCTCTCTTCTGGGTCTTGGAGGAGACTCGGCAACAATTGCGGCGGTGGTTTCGGATGGAGACTCCGAACCTTCGCCCGACCCGGAATTCGCGTCTGCTTCGTTTGCGTTTTGGCTAATGTCGTCGGGTTCGGCCATTTCGTCGTGCCCATCGAGCTCGGCCAAAACAACTTTTCTTTCCCGGGTGCCGGACTTGTTTTCCGGGGCTTCGGCAATTCCCATCTTGAAGTTATATTCCCGCTGAAGGGTGGCCGACAACGCAGGCGTGACCCTGCCGTCCACGGGCATATTGGCCGCAACCTCGAAATCCTGGATTGCCGCTGTGGTGCGCGGCCCCATGATACCGTCCGCCGGACCCGGATCATAGCCCAGTTCATTCAGCATATTCTGGATATCGATGATCTTTGTGGACCCCGCCAGATCGAAGGTTTTCTTTGTGCGGGGCCGGGGCGCTGGCGCCGGGCGGCTTTCCGCGGCAACCGGCGGCGGGGCAGCCTCTTGGGCAGCCTTGCGCTCAAGGCCCGCTGCATCGAGCAAGCTGTCGCAAGCGGACAGAAGGGGCAGCATGGCGATCAGGCAAACAGCGGGCCGAAATAAACGCCCGTGAAATACACACCCTGACTTGCTCTCGCGCCCACGCTTCGAATGGGTCATCGCTAAATTCATTCTCTAAAATAAAATTTCAAGCTGTCACTATCGGCGAAACAGGTTAAGAAACCATGATTCAGCCGAGCGAACATTCCTTCGAATGCCCTTCAAATACATGATAAAGCGTGGGAAATGGAAATGCCTGAATATCCCGTCTTCATGACCGGTCGGGGCGCGTTACTCCACTAGCAGCGTCTCGATATCGAACACGCTTTCCAGAACCCGGTCGGCAATCTGGACAAGCTGTTCGCCGGGCGACGCGCCGGTGAGCACTCCCACCACCAGGCCGGCATCGGCATTGCGAGCCATGTTGACGTCGCGGTCGGTATCGCCGATCACCAGCACTTCGGCCGGCGTCAGCCCGGCGGCGGCGCAAAATCCCAACACCATGCCGGGTTCCGGCTTCACACCATGGCCGCTGTTATAGCCGGCAAGAAAGGTCAGCCACCGCGACAATCCCAGCGTTTCCGCGGTTACCTTCGCGACCACCTCGCTGTCCATGGTGGCGATGCCCAGCGCATAGCCCTTGCCCACCAGGCGCTCGAACAGGATGTCCAACCCGTCCGCGATGGGGACCGGATAGCGTGCCGCGTAATCGTCCATTGCATCGTGAACCAGTTGCGAGAATTGATCCCGCTCGACGAGTCCGGCCTCGTCGGCCCAGGCATCGCAAATCTGTGTCGTCGTGCCGCCCGCCAGCAAGGACAGGGGGTCGAAGGTCCCACTATCGGGGTCGAACCCGGTGACGCGCAACATACGGTCGGCCATGGCGGGGTCGCGAACGAAGTCCGCCGCCACCTGTACCGCGGCCCGATAGGCCGGGACCCAAGTCTCGGAAAAATTGAGTAACGTGCCGTCCTTGTCGAACAGAATACCCTTGATCGCCATCTATCGTCCGCTCCCGCGTAATAATCCAAACGCATCCTGCACGTAACCGGCCGCCCAAGTCCAGAGGCCGCATTGGCTGGCCGCTGGAAACAATATTGTTCCATTTAGAGGGATTATCCGGCTGTTGTTTTGCACTATCTTCCAGGTCGGCGGTGTTAACCCGAGGAGAATACCCAATGACAAGGCAATGGCGAAATGTGGCGGCGGTAACGCAAGGCCGCGAAACCAGCGACGGGGCCGGCGTGCGGCTGAAACGGATTATCGGACAGCCGGATCTGGACTATCTGGATCCGTTCCTGATGCTCGACGCCTTCGGCTCCGATGAGGCGACGGATTATATCGCGGGTTTCCCGTCCCATCCCCACCGCGGCATCGAGACGGTGACCTACATGCTGGCGGGGCGCATGCGCCATGAAGACGACACCGGCAATGCGGGCGTTCTGGGCCCCGGCGGCGCCCAGTGGATGACCGCCGGGCGCGGCATCATTCATTCCGAAATGCCGGAACAGGAAGAAGGCGAGATGCGGGGGTTCCAGTTATGGGTCAACCTGCCGCGCAAGAGCAAAATGTGCCCGCCGCATTACCAGAATATTGAACCCGAGGAGATCCCCGAGGTCACCAGGGATGGCGGTGTCACGGTCAAACTGATCGCGGGTAAACTGGATGGTGTCGAGGGCCCGGTGCGCGGCATTGAGGCAGACCCGCAATATATGGACATTCGAATCCCGGCGGGCGCGGTCAGCGATCACGATATTGCCCCAGACCACAACGCCTTCGTCTATGTCTTCGGTGGTGGCGCGGAAATTGGCGCGGGCGAGGACACGGACGCCAAGCTGATCCGTGACGGCGACCTGGCGGTGTTGGGCGCGGGCGACGCGGTTCGCATTCGCGCCGGCGACGAGGGCGCGCGGCTGATCCTGGTGGCCGGCCGGCCGCTAAACGAGCCGGTCTTTAAACACGGCCCCTTCGTCATGAACAGCAAGGAAGAGATCATCCAGGCGATCCACGACTACCAGAACGGTGTTTTAAGCACTCCGCGAACAGACTGAAGGTGTCATGACGCCTGATACAGACCACTAGCAGTCTGTCGGATTTAGCGCCAACCTGATGTATACTCGTTGCATGGCAAATTTCATATCCCACGACCGCACGCA